>JAJYIC010000131.1 GCA_021790295.1 Pseudomonadota bacterium
GGGGCGCGCTTTTTGGCGAAGCGATCCATTTTGCCCGCGAAGGTTTTGCCCCGACCCCTCACTACAGGGATTTCGAACGCGACCATCGGAAGCTTGGCGAGCCCGAGGCGAAGTTTAGAAAGGCCTTCTTTTTGGCCGAGGCGCCTTTGGGCAAGGTTCTGGTGCAGGGCAATCTCGCTTCCACTCTCGAAGAGATCGCGGCCGAAGGGGCGGAAGGCTTTTACCGGGGGGCTTTATCGAGGCGGCTTGCGAAGTCCGTCGCCGAAGCGGGATGCCTTGTCGAAGCCGGCGACCTCGAAGCCTTCGAGGTCGAACGCCAGGAGCCGCTCGCGATCGAATATCGCGGTCTGACCGTTCTCGAATCCCCGCCCAATTCGACCGGTTTCGTTTTTCTCGAAGAGTTGAAGATCGTCGAGAATTTCGATCTCGAAGGGTTCGGTTACCTGTCGCCCGATTGCGTCCACGTCATGGTCGAAGCAAAAAAACTCGCTTTTGCCGACCGCGAGCTCTGGGCCGCCGATCCGAAGACTCTCGTCCCCCCGTTCGAAAAATTATTCGCGCCCGATTACGCCGCGCGTCTTGCCTCCCGCATCGACATGCGCCGGGCCGGGCAGCCCTCGAGCGCGCCCAGAACTTCAGGCGAGACCACCTATTTCTGCACCGCCGACAGCGAAGGCAATGCGGTTTCCGGGATCCAAAGCCTCAACAGCGCCTGGGGCGCGGGCATCCTTGCCGGCGATACGGGGATCCTCCTCAACAACCGCATGGCCTACTGGCATCTCGAACCCGGCCATCCGAACCGGCTGCGGCCGGGCCGGCGGGTGCGGCAGACGATGAACCCCCCTCTCGTCTTGAAGGACGGGCGGCTTTGGGGCGTTTTTGGCACCCCTGGAGCCGACAATCAGGTCCAGGTCAATCTGCAAGTCTTCTCGGCCATGGCCGATTTCGGGCTCGACCCGCAACAGGCGGCGGAGGCGCCGCGTTGGGCGTCGAACCGGCCCGGAGAATATGCAAATTATCCGCACCAAGGCGCGGACGTTCTCAGCATGGAACGGCGCTTTCCCGAGGAGTTGCGCAAAGAACTCGCGCGCCGCGGCCATCCGGTCGAGACCGTCGGCGATCTCGAAGGGCCGTGCAGCGTCGAGATCATACGCCGCGACCCGCAGACGGGGATCCTCATCGCCGGATCGGACCCGCGCCGCGACGGCTGGGCGCTCGCCTGGTAGGCGGCCTCGCCCAAAATAAAGCCTGCCGCGAAAGGGGTTTCCGCGGCAGGCAGAAGAAGCAAGGTCAGAAAGCGCTTTCGGCGCCTCTTTTCTACTCTTTTCCGTGTTCCTTGTGGTCGGCGGCGAGCACCTCGACGCAACCGAGCGTGCAACTGCTGTCGTTTGCGGGCTTTGCAACGCTCGGCAGGTAGACGTGGCCGTTGTCCGAATCGGCGGCGACCGAGTGATCGCCCTTTACGGTCGAAATAACCTGGTCGAACTTGCGCGTCTGCCCGTCGATGATGCCGAGAACCGGGGTGGACACGTTGTTGACGACATTGTTTCCCGCGGCGCCGAAATAATGGCCATCCTCGGGATTGAACCACACCTCGTCGGTGGAATTGAACTGCGGGAACACCTTCATGATGTGTCCGCTCGCGAGATTGATCTGCTCGGTGCTTTTATCCGAGCAGCCGACATAGGCGAATTTCTCGGGCCCGAGGGCAAGACCCGCCGGTTCGCAGCCGGTCGGATAGCTTTTGATGATCGTCCTGGTCGTCGGATCGATGACCGCGATCACCCCGCTGTCGAGGACGCCGCCCAACTCCGGAACCGAAAGGTAGAAAAGGCCGGTGCGCGGCGACCACGCGGATTGTTCGAGACCGTTCGTAGCGGTCGAAAACGTGATCGTCCCGAGGATGGGGTAGGGCGCCGTCGTCGAGATGAAGCTGAGGAAAGGCGGGCTGTCGGCATCGTTGGCGACGACGACGATACCGTCCTTGGGGTCATAGGCCATCTCGTCGGCGCGTTTGGTGCCGCCCGTCGAGATCGTCTTGATCACCGCGTTGGTCGTAAGATCGATGATTTCGACCTCGCTCGGGTAATTGCCGACCCAGGCCTGTTTGACCGTCGGGGTGACGACCGTCAAAACCCCGTTCGGTCCCGCCTCATCGAAATTGGTCCCGGTGATGCCGGCAAAACCGTTGACCTGTGCAACGAGCGCATTGGTCTCCGTATTCCAGATGTCGACCGAGCAATGGGTGCGATCGGCAAGGAAATAAAGACCAAGCTCGCTATCGACAAAGCTGATGTCGAAAGAGGCAAGGCCGGTGCTGGTGGCGCCGGTAGAGGGGCAGGCCGTGTTATTGGCGGGGGCCGGAACCGAAAGCGTGCTGGCAAGGCCGAAACTCTCTTCATTCTTGCCGTCGCCGTTGTCGTGGGCAAAAGCGCTTCCAACGCTATAACCGAGGAGCGCCGCAAAAGCGAAACCGAGAGGCAGAAGCCATCCTGCCCCTCGCATGGCCGATCCAACTCGTGGGCCAAGCCAAACCATCTTGAACCTCCCATTTGAATGATCGACAGTTACCCTGGCTTCTCGCCGCAAAGTTTCACCGAAAGTTTCTTCGCCCGTCAAGGTTATTTGGGCGGCCGCACCCCTTGCCCTTCTTTTGCCACCGCAGGGGTTTACTTAAAGGCGCAGGGCGGGGGATTTTCAATCGCGTTCGGCGAGCGCGCGCCAAATCTTCTCCGGAGTGGCCGGCATGTCGATGTGCGCGCCTTGCGGCAAGGCGTCGGCAACGGCATTGACGAGGGCGGCGAGAGCGGCCGTTGTCCCCGCTTCCCCGACGCCTTTGACGCCGAGGGCGTTCGATCGGCACGGCACCGGGTGGTGCGCGGCCTTTATGGGCGGCAGAATGTCGGCGCGCGGGATCGCGTAATCGACAAAAGAGCCGCTCAAAAGCTGGCCTGTTTCCTCGTCATAGACCGCCTTTTCCAACAGCGCCTGCCCCACTCCCTGCGCGATCCCGCCCTGGACCTGGCCTTCGACCAGGACCGGTTCGAGAACCTTGCCGCAATCATCGACCGCTACATAGGAAACGAGATCGCAGGCGCCGGTTTCGGGATCGATCTCGACTTCCGCGATATGGCAACCGTTGGGAAAGGAAGGCGGCACGTCGGCGCTGCGGCGGGTATCGAGATTTTCCGCGATGGCCCCTTCCCGGAAAAGCGCGCGCGCCTGTTCGGCAAGTTCGAAAAGAGCGATGCGGCGATCCGTTCCGGCGATCTCGAAAGCGCCGTCGCGATACGCGATATCGGCTTCGGCCGCTTCGAAAATGCGGGCCGCGATCCGCTTTCCCTTGTCGATAAGGGCATCGATCGTCGCGACAATCGCGCCCCCCACCGACATCGTCGAACGCGAGGCGACGGCGGCGGCGCTCGCAATCCCGCGATCGCTGTCGCCGGAGGCGAACGCGACCCGCTCCACGGCGATCTGCAGCCTTTCAGCCGCAAGCCGCCGGTAAAGGGTCTCATGGCCCTGGCCGCTCGCCTGCACCCCGATCGCGAGAAGAAGCCGGCTCTCTCCCGGAAAGGAGATTTCGGCTCCTTCGCCGGGCTGGCCTCCGGCGATTTCGAGAAAGCAGGAAATGCCGAGCCCTCGGTGCCGTCCGGCGGCCTCGGAATGCCGGCGCCGCGCGGCAAATCCCGCGACGTCCGCCTGTTCGAGCGCCTCTTCGAAGAGCGTCGGAAAATCGCCGCTGTCGTAAGTGGTCCCGACCGCGGTGCGGTAAGGCATCTGAAGCGGGGCGATGAGGTTGCGGCGGCGCAGCTCGATGCGGTCGATCCCGCTTTCCCGCGACGCCTCTTCGACCAGGCGTTCGAGACAGTAATTGGCTTCGGGCCGCCCCGCGCCGCGGTAGGGACCCGTCGGCACCGTATTCGTAAAGACGCAACGCACGCGCACCCCAACCGCCGGTATGTCGTACATCCCGGGCAGGCAGCGCACAAAATTCGCGGTGTTGATAAACGCCGCGTGCGAAGAAAGATAGGCGCCGATATTGGCGACAACCTCGATCTTGAGAGCGGTAAAGCGGCCGTCGCGATCGAGAGCAAGCGCGGCCTCCATTTCCGTACCGCGCCCTTGGTTGTCGCTCTCGAAACATTCCGAGCGCGTCGCCAGCCACCGCACCGGCCGCCCGAGCGCCTTTGCCGCAACGAGAAGGGCCGGATATTCGGGATAAGTTGAGGTGCGCATGCCGAAGGCGCCGCCGACATCGCCGCTTTCGACCCGGAGCCTCTCGGGCGCAACTCCCATCACTTTCGCAAGGGTGCGGGCGAGAACAAAAGCGCTCTGGGAGGCCGAGCGGAGCGTGAAACGCCCTCTTTTCTCATCGTAAAGGGCGAGAGCGGCCCGCGGTTCGAGCGGATTGACGATGATCCGCTGGTTTTCGAGCCGCAAGCGGACGACCCGCGCGGCTTCCTTAAAGGCGCGATCGAGCGCCTCGGGGTCACCCTCCGGCTGCTTCCAGTCGAGCGCGATATTGCCGGGCGCCTCGGGCCACAAGAGCGGCGCGTCGGCAGCGATCGCCTTTGCCGCATCGCTTACTGCGGGCAGTTCTTCGTAATCGACGGCGACGGCTTCGGCGCCTTCGCGCGCGGCCGCTTCGGAAAGGGCGACGACGAGCGCCACGGGTTCGCCGACATGGCGTACGAAGGCGCCTGCGAGCGCCGGGCGTTGCGGGATGAAAAGGGGTGCGCCGCCCGGAACCGGCCCGACGACGCTGACATTGCCGACGCCGGCCTCTTTCATGTCTTTTTCGGTGAGCACCGCGAGGACGCCCGGAGAGGAGCGCGCGCTTTCGATCACGCTCGCGCGGATGCGCGCGAAAGCGTGAGGGGAGCGGACGAAAACGGCAAACGCCTCGCCCTCTTCGCGGCCGTCGTCGGCAAAGCGCCCGGCTCCGGTGAGAAGCCTTTGGTCCTCGAAACGCGGTTTGTAGAAAGGGGTCATTCAAAGCTCCGGCGCGGCCCGGCGCGGCCCCGCTGCCGAGCGGAAAGGGCGTCTATTCGCCGCCTCCTTCGGTCTCTTTCAAGACGGCGGTCACCTCCTGCGCCGTTTTCGCCTGGCGCAGGCGTAGCGCGACGCGCTCATCGCGCATCAGTCGCGAGATCGCGGCGAGAGCCGCAAGATGTTCGTTGGCGCTCTCGCCCGGGATCAAAAGCAGGAAGACGAGATCGACCGGCGCCTCGTCGATCGCTTCGTATTGAAGCGGCGTCTCGAGACGGGCGAAAAGGCCGACAAAATGCTTGAGGCCGGCGATCCGCGCATGGGGCAGGGCAAAGCCGCGGCCGATCCCGGTCGAGCCCAGAACTTCGCGCGCCAACAGCGCTGCGGCGAGGACTTCCGGCTCGAACCCCGCTCTTCTTGCGGTCTTGCGGGCGAGTTCCCGCAACAGCGCCTCCTTGCCGGCGGCGCGCAGCCCGAGGACGATGTGATCGGGGGAGAAAAGAGCGCTGATCCGCATCGACCGAGGTCTATCGCCTTTCGCTCACATGAACGCGCAGAAAATGCGGGCCGCCGCCCGGAACCGCAGGCGCGATCATCGGCAACGCTCTCGTCTTCGCAAAACCCCGTCGCGGCGGCGCAAAAGGGGGTCTCCCTTTAGGACGTCCAAAGCGCGCATCCTCACGATCCGGCGCATGAGGTCAACCGCTAGTTTTGCCGAGCGCGCTGAAAGCGGCCCGTCCTTTTGCCGCAGGCGGCGCTTCTTCGCCGGTTTCTCGGCGGTCTTTTGGCGGTTTTTCCCGGGAGGGAGCGGGGCGCAATGGCGAAATCCTTTCTCATAACGCCGCGGAAGCGGCAAGCTCTGCGGCCTCCGGCAGCGGCAGATCGAGGGCAAAGACCGCGCCCCTGCGGTCGCCGCGGCTTGCGGCTTCGATCCGCCCTCCCATCGCCTCGATAAAGCCGCGAGAAACGGCGAGAGCAAGGCCGCTTCCGGTGCGCCGGCGATCGGGAGGGGAGGCGCGGTAAAACTTGTCGAAGATGCGCGCCAGATCAGGCGGAGGGATGCCTTCGCCTTCATCGGCAACCTCGATCCGCACCCGCCCTTTTTGCGGCCGCACCCTGAGGGTGATCTCGCTGCCGGGGGGCGAGCGCCTCGCGGCGTTGTCGAGAAGGTTGAAAAGAGCCCTTTCGAAAAGGGCGGCGTCGATCGCAACCATGGGCAGGCCGGGCGGCAGCTCGAGCCGAAGGCGGTGGCCGGAGAGCAATTTTTCCGCTTTGAAGAGGGCCGCGTTGACCGCCTCCGAAAGATCTGCAAAACCCACCTCGGTCATCATCCGGCCCGACTCGATGCGGGTGATGTCGAGAAGATTGGCAATAAAACGATCGAGCCTTTCTGCCTCCTTGCCGATCGCGTGGATGAGGGTAAGCCGCGCTGGGCGTCCGAGCGAGCCTTCGTCCGTCTCGAGGCGCGCGGCCGCGTCGAGGATCGAGGCGAGAGGCGTCTTCAAATCATGCGAGAGCGAGGTGAAAAGCGCCGCCCGCAGATGATCGGTTTCGGCCGAAAGGCGCGCGCGATCGAGGTCTTCGGCGAGTTTCACCCTTTCGAGCGCGAGCGCTGCCTGGTCCGTCAGCGCGTTCAAAAGGCGGCGTTCCTCGGGGGCGAGCGCGGCCGGCGAGTCGAGGTCGCACGTGTGCAGCCAGACACGCCGTACGCCGTCGCCCTCCCAGGCCCGCTCCACCGCCCGGGTGAGCAGCCAGCCGCCGAGCCCCAGGCCGGTGAACGCCGGCAGCAGGCCGAAGTACGCGACCTCGACGTCGTCGCCGACGCGGTCGAGCTCGACGTAGCCCGCGGGCACGCCGTC
>JAJYIC010000132.1 GCA_021790295.1 Pseudomonadota bacterium
GCTCCAGCGCAAAGCCAGAGGCCCCAGAGGATCGAAAAGCCATAGCGGGGCCTTGGCGAGGACCCCGGGAAGCGCGAGAGGGACGACCGAAGAGCCGTTGAGACAGCCGGCATTGCCAAAAGAGGCGCCCCGGCCCGGCTCATCGGGATCGATGAGGCAGACGCTATGGCCTTCGCGCTGCAAAAAATTCGCCGCGGCGACGCCGATGATCCCGGCGCCGATGACGGCGACCCTCCGGCCCGCCGGCATCTTTTTCCCCTTTTTCCTCAGCCCATCGCCGCAAATCCGCCATCGACCGGGATCGCCGCGCCGGTGACGAAATCGGAAGCGGCGCCGGCAAGAAAAAGGGCGGCGCCGGCGAGATCCTCGGCTTCTCCCCAGCGGCCCATCGGCGTGCGCGCGAGAACCGCCTCGTTGAGCCCTTCGACCTGCCGCCGCGCGGCGCGCGTCAGTTCCGTGTCGATCCAGCCGGGAAGGATCGCATTGACCTGGATGTTGTCTTTTGCCCAGGCGCAGGCGAGCGATTTCGTCATCTGCACGAGAGCCCCTTTGCTCGCCGCGTAAGGAACGGCGTAACGGGCGCCGAAAAGGGAAAACATCGACCCGCCTTTTTCATCCAAGGGTAGGCGGCCTGGCAGCAGAAAAAGGCGCCCGAAAGATTGGTTTCGAGAACGAGGCGCCACTCTTGCCCAGTATAGAGTTCGGCCGGTTTGCGCACCGTCGTTCCGCCGTTGTTGACGAGGATGTCGAGCCTTCCGAGCCTTTCCGCCGCCGCCGCCACCGCCTCGCGGCAGGAGGCTTCCTGGGCGAGATCGAGAGCGACAAAAAAAGCGTCTGCGCCGCCCTCTTTGAGCGCCGCAACCGCCGCCTCGGCCTTTTGCCGGTTGCGCGCCGCGATCGCGACGGTCGCCCCCGCTTCGGCAAAGGCGCGCGAGATGCCAAGACCGATGCCGCCATTGCCGCCGGTGACAAAGGCGGCGCGCCCTTCAAGCCCGAAAAGCCGCATCGTCCTCTTCTCTCCCTTTGATGAGGAAGTCGCGCACCGCTTGCCCTCTGTTTATCGTAGCATCGAAAGAGACCTTGCGGAGGAACTTGATGAGCGACGAGCTTCCGACCGCGGCGCGGATCGAGGACCCCGGCATCCGCGCCCTTTATCGACAGGAAAACCGCTGGCAGGCCTGGCTCGATGTCGAGGCCGCCCTCGCCTTGGCCGAGGCCGAAGAGGGGATGATCCCGCCCGAGGCCGCAAAGGCGATCGCCGGGGCCGCGCGCCTCGATCGTCTCGACAGGAAGAGGATCGAGGAGGGTTTTGCCCGCACCGGACACACCATCGTCCCTCTCGTCTGGGAATTGGGCCGGGTCACGGGCGAGCCTTACGGCGGCTTTGTCCATTGGGGCGCGACCACGCAAAACATCACGCAAACGGGCGATCTTCTGGTCTTGCGCGAAGCGCAGCGGATTTTTCTGCGGCTCATCGGCAAGGCGCTTGCCGCCATGGCCGATCTCGCCCAAAAAGGCGCGGAGATGGCGATTGCCGCGCGCACCCACGGCCAGCACGCCCTGCCCGCGACTTTCGGGCTGAAGCCGGCCGCCTGGATCGACGAATTCCTCCGCCATGTCGAGCGTTTGCGAGAAGCGGCGTCGCGCATTTTTGTCGCCATGCTCGGAGGCGGCGCCGGAACCTTTGCCTCTTTCGGCGGCAAAGGACCGTGGGTCGCCTCGGCTCTCGCGCGCCGTCTCGGCATGGAGGCGATGGCGATCCCCTCGCGCACGCTTTACGACCATCTGGCCGAGAACATCCTCCTTTGGGGCCTCATCGCCGCAACCTCGAGCCGCATCGCGCGCGAAATCTATACCCTGATGAAGACCGAGTTCGGCGAAGTGGAGGAGCCGGTCCCGGAAGGAACGGTCGGAAGCTCGACCATGCCGCAAAAAAGAAACCCGAAGCTTTGCCAGGACATCATCGCGGCGGCGGCTGAAATCCGCGCCCAGGTGCCTCTCGCTTTCGAGGCGATGGGGGCCGAACACGAAGCCGACCGCACCGCGAGCCTTTTGATCGAAGCCGCGGAAAGCCGCGCCGCGATCGCGATGGGCGACATGCTCTCCCGTCTCGTCGCGGTTTTGGCCGGGCTCAAGCTCGATCCGGCGAGGATGAGGAAAAACCTCGATCTTTCGGGCGGCCTCATCATGGCCGAGCCGGTGATGCTCAAGCTCGGCGGCGCGATCGGCCGCCAGAGCGCCCATGACGTCGTCTACGAGGCGGCGCAGGAGGCTTTTCTAAAAGGCAAATCCTTTGCCGATCTTCTTGCCGCCGATCCGCGCGTCCGCTCTCATCTCGACAGGGCCGAAATCCGCGCCCTTCTCGATCCGATGGGCTATACCGGCCTCTCGAAGGAGATGGCGCGGGAGGCCGCGAAGAGGGCCCGCGAAGAGGCGGAAAGGATCGCCAAGGAGGGCGGAAAATGATGGTGTTGCGCCCCCTCTCTTCGCCTCTCGGCCTTTCCCGCAAAGGCAAAGGCGCCTCCGCAAGACCCTTGCCAAAGCATCGCGAGACTCGTGATCGAACCCCTCCCTATCGAGGAATGGAGAAATTCGAATGCGCCGAACCGTCGCCCGCCTTCTCGTCGACAGCCTCGAAGCGCACGGGGTCGACCAGGTCTATTGCGTTCCGGGAGAAAGCTACGTCGGCCTGACCAGCACTCTCATCGAAAGCAACCGCACGCGCATCATCGTCTGCCGCCACGAGACCGGCGCCGGCTATATGGCGCTCGCCGACGGCCGCCTTCGCGACCGCGCCGGGGTGGCGATGGTCTCTCGCGGTCCGGGTCTTTCGAACGCCTTGGTCGCTCTCCACTCCGCCTATCATGACGCCACTCCTCTCGTCATCCTCATCGGCCAGGTCGAGCGCCGCGAATTGGGGCGCCTTGCCTTGCAGGAACAGAATTATTCGCGCCTGCTTTCGGATGTGACGAAAGCGGTGATCGAGGTCGCCATGCCGCAACAGGCTTCGGAAGCCCTCGCCCGCGCCTTCCACCTTGCCGAAAGCGGCACCCCGGGTCCGGTCGCGGTGATCCTTCCCGAAGACCTTTTCGACGAGGAGACCGAGGCCGCGCTCTGCCCGCCGCGGCCGCGGGCCGCCTCGGGGCCTCTCGCCGCCGATCTGAAGCGCCTTCACGCGATGCTCGCCGCGGCCGAGAGACCGCTCGTTCTGGTCGGCGGCGCTTTGCTCGCCGAAGCGGTCGCCGACAATGTCGTCTTTGCCGATCTCAACCGTTTCGCCGAAGAATGGGTGGTGCCGATCTGCCCGACCCACCGCCGCCCTCAGCTTTTCGACGCGAGCCATCCCAATAACGGCGGCTATATCGGGATCCGCGTGCCTCCCGCCCTTTTCGAAGAGATGAAGCGCGCCGATCTGCTGCTGGCTTTGGGTGAGCGGCTGACGGACACGGTGAGCCAATCCTACCGCTTTCCCGAGGCGCCCGAACCGCAATTGCCGCTCGTCCATGTCTGGCCCGACGCGAACGAGATCGGTCGGGTATGGCGGCCCGCGCTCGGGATTGCGTCGAGCCCGCATGCGGTCCTCAAGGCGCTTCTTCTGGAAAAGGCGCCAAAGGATGGCGGCAAGCGCCGCGCCTGGGTCGAAGGGCTCAACGCCATCCACAAGAGGCTCCTCGCCAAGGAATGGGAACCGACGAGAGACGGGGTCAATTTCGCCGCCGTCGTCTGCGAGGTCGATAAGCATCTCGCCGCCGACGCGACGGTGACGACCGACGCCGGAAATTTTGCGAGCTTTGTCCACCGTTATATCGGCTTCCGCCAGAGCCAGGTGTTTCTCTCTTCGGTGGTTGGCGCCATGGGCTCGGGCATGCCGATGGCGGTGGCGGCGGCGTTGCGCCGACCGGGCAAAGAAGTGGTGGCTTTTCTTGGCGACGGCGGTGCCTTGATGATGGGAAACGAGATCGCAACCGCCATTCAATACGGCGCCGCCCCGATCGTCGTCATCGCCGACAACGGCATGTACGGAACGATCGGGATGCACTCCTTTATGCGCTATCCCGAGCGCCCGTTTATGGCGGGGACGCGCCTTTCGAACCCCGATTTTGCCGCCTGGGCGCGCTCTTTCGGCGCCGAAGGGATCACCATCTCCGAAGAAAAAGAGGTGGCGGAAGGGGTGGCCCGCGCTTTTGCCGTCAAGACCCGGCCGGTTGTCGTCCATTGCCGCACATCTGCGGTGCAGATGAGCGCGTGGCGCCGTTATACGCGCTCAGAGAGCCTTCCCTAGTGTCGCGGTTGCGAAGCTTGCAAGATCACCGGATATCAAGCTCCAGGCGAACTTCGAAACCAAAACGACGCTGGAAATCAATGCCTTCCTAGCATCTCGCCGGCCGCGGTTTTCGCGCGGCCGGCGAGAGGAGGCTTTGCGCCTCCTCTAACGCGCGTACCAATGGCGGCGGGCGCTGCCGATATATTTCTCGAATGCGGCGAGATGCCGTTGCTCTTCGGGGCTGAGCATTTTCTTGCCGCGATAGCGGTCGACGATCGAGACGATCTGGGATTTCATGGAAAGAAACACGCCCATGATGCTCGACCCGGTCGTCGAAATGTTCAGTTCCGCGACTTCCGCTTCGAAGGTTCGGTCCCCGAGAGGCCTGACGATCACCGGGATCGGTTTCAACACCTCGTAATATTTGAGGGACTCGATCTCGAGCCGGACCTCTTCGTTTTTGCGCGTCGAGGCGCCGGTCTCGGCCGGGGATGGTTCGGCTTCTTGGACAAGCTTTTCATCCTCGCTCTCCGCTTCGAGGGCCGCGTCTTTTGCGGCAAGCGCAGGCGCTTCGGGCTCGAACCGCGCCGGTCCCGCCGCCGCGGAGCGCAGGGAGAGCGAGCCGAGAGCGCTCAAACGCAACGGGCGGCGCGTCTCGCTGGTCGCATGAAACGAGGGTGCGGCCCCCCGCGTCGAGATCGCGCTCGAAGGCAGGTTTCGGGCAAAGGTCAATTCTTCCCCGCCGCTCACAGAGAACACCGAAGAAGTCGCAAGCCGCATCACCGGCTGCGACCCGGCGCTCGCCGGCCGCCAATTCGAGGAGCGGATATAGACCCCGCTTTGCATAGGCTTAACCCCGCTTCATCGAGCCGTTCGGCGCCCTCACATCCATGACCAGGGTCGATTTCGTATTGTAGACCGGTTCGCCCTCGGCGGTGTGCTGGCCATCGGCGCGAAAAACCGCGATCATCACCGGCTTGACGCGCAAGGTCGTGCCGTCCGCGAGGCGATATTCGCTCCACACCTCTTTCGATTCGAGCATCTCGACTTCGCTCGTCGCCATCATGCCGTCTGTCTGTGCTTCGCTCACGCTGTCCTCCTTTTGGCGCGCGTCTTCCGGGCCTCTTCATAGAGAGGTTCGGTTGCCGAAGCCTTAACGGCGTCTCATTTCTTCGGCCGCGGCGCCGGGGTAGAAGCGGACCCGGCGAGGAGCCCGGCCCCCTTTCCGGGATTAATCCTTTGGCAAGACGATCATGCGCCAATAACCGCCATTATCGCCAGGTGAGACCCAGGTGAGACCCAGGTGAGACCATGTGGACGATTACATCCGAAGACGTGACGCGCGCCAAAGAGAAGATCAAGGAACGCCGCTCCGAGATCGAGGCTAGCTATGCGGAGGCCCTCAAAAGCCTCGACGCCGATCTCGCAGAGATCGACTCGATGGAGCGTTTTGCCGGCGATTTCGCCGGGAAATACGCCCATGAGGAGACGGCTGCCGCGGAGGAAAACGAACCGCCTTTCGAAGAGGGCGAAACGAGCGGCAGTGAAGGCGGGCACGGCTCGCGCTGGCGCCTCCACTTCGGCGGCAACCGGGAAGCCCCGAACCTGCCCCCGCGCTAAAGGGTTAAGTCGCGCCCTTTCCTTTTAGGGCGCGGCCGCGACAGCTTTGCCACCTTCCCGCCGGGCTCGGCCTTGCCGGCTCGCGAGCCGCTTCTGCCCTCTACACCCCGGGGTCAAAGCATCCTATTCTCGGGTGGAGACCCGGCCGGAGGATCGATCATGGCAAGGCTTACCCCCATCACCGAGAAGGACCAGCTCGCCCCTCAGGACCGGGCGATCGGCGAGGCGATCGGCAGAAGCCGCGGCGCGATCCAGGGCCCGTTTACGATGCTTCTCCACTCCCCGCAGCTTGCCGGACGGGTCGCCCATCTCGGCGCTTTTGTTCGTTTCGAAGGCGCGCTCGACATGAAGGTCCGGGTTCTTGCGGCGATGACCGTTGCCCGCGAGCTCGACGCTCTTTACGTCTGGGGCGCGCAGACGGGAGGCGCCCGCCGTCTTGGCGTCGCCGAGAGCGCGATCGCCGCGATCCGCGAAAAGGGCTCCAAAGGGCTTTCGCCCGAGGAAGAGCTCGTCGTCCAAGCGACCCGCGAGCTTTTACGCCGTCACCGCATAAGTAAGGCGCATTGGGAAAAACTCCTGTCCCGTTTCGGCGAGGAAGGGGTGATGGAGCTCCTCGGCGTCATCGGCTATTACAGCATGCTGGCGACGGTGGTGAACGGGTGCGAGCTCGAAGCCTCGGAAGGCGCAGAGAAATTGCCCGTTTGAGGGGTCGCGCCGGCGGCATAAAGGGGAAAGGGCCGGCGCAAACGAAAGCCCGCAGCCTTCACCCCGCGCGCTCTGACGGCAGCAAGACGAGCGCGGAGGGAAACGTCAGTAGACGCCTTTGAGCGGGCTCGTCTTGCGCTTTTCGATCCGCACGCCGCCGCCGCCGTTGAAACTCAAAAGCCTCTGCGAGAGGCTTTTCGGGCCCACCTCGGCGTTGGGATTGGGTCCTTCGGCGTTGGCCAGGATATCGGGCACATTGGCG
>JAJYIC010000133.1 GCA_021790295.1 Pseudomonadota bacterium
CGCTCCGGCCGTCGCCGGCTCACCGATCTTCTCCACCTTCTCGAGTTCGTCGAGTCTCTCGACCGGGACCGGCCCCCCCTGGCGCTTCTTGTCGACCGCTATCTCGAGGCCCGGCGCGAGAGCGAGAAAAAAGGCGACGACGCCACCACCCCCCGCCTCGACACCCTCGACGGGCGGGTGCGCATCCTCACCATCCACCGGGCCAAGGGGTTGGAGTTCCCGGTGGTGATCCTTCCCCTGGGGCTCTCCGGGGGAGATCTCTCCCCGGCCGAAGGGGAGGAGGACGCGGAGGAAGAAGGCTCGGAGAGCCAGAGCCCTGAAGAGATGATGCGGCTCCTTTACGTCGCCCTGACCCGCGCGCGCGACCGGCTTTATATCTGCGGTTGGCAGACGCGCCGGCCGGCGGGCGCGGACTCCTGGTACGCCCTTGCCCGCGCCGGTCTCGACGAGGTGCTGCGCGCCGCCTCTTTCACGTTCGATACGAGGCCTTTGATCGGGGAGGGCGGATGGTCGGGAGAAGGCCTGCGCCTTTCCTCCGCGCAGACCCGGCCGGCCCGGAGCAAAGGCGCGCCCCAAGCCTTGCGCCCGCCTTCGGCGCTTCCTTCCTGGCTCTGCCAGAACGCGCCCGCCGAAGCCGAGCCACCGCGCCCTCTCGTCCCTTCGCGTTTCGAAGGGAGCGAACCGGCGGCCTTGTCGCCGCTTGCCGCGGCCGGCCGCGACCGCTTCGGGCGCGGGCTTCTCGTTCACCGCCTTTTGCAAAGCCTGCCCGAACTTCCCCCGGGCGAGCGCGAAAGCGCGGCGACGCGCTTTCTCGGCCTGCCTCTTCACGGCCTTTCCGCCGAGGAACAAAGGGAAATCCGGCGCGAGACCCTCAAGGTCCTGGAGGACCCCGATTTCGGCGCGCTTTTCGCTCCGGGTTCGGTTGCCGAGGTGCCGGTTGCGGGCCTTGTCGGCGAGCGCGCCGTTGCCGGCCGGATCGATCGCCTCGTCGTCGAGAAAGAGCGTGTCCTTATCGTCGATTACAAGACCTTGCGCGGGGCGCCAAAAAACGAGGCGGAAGTTCCGCCCTTCTATATCCGCCAGCTCGCGCTTTACCGCGCCCTTCTCGCCCGCATCTTTCCCGGGCGGGAGGTGCGCTCTCTCCTCCTTTTTACCGATGGTCCGCGGCTTTTGCCGATCAGCAATGAAAGGCTCGAGGCCGCGCTTGCTTGACGAGAGGGGCGCGGCACCGCAAATTTTAGCGGAGAAAGCCCGGAGGGATTACCCGATGAAGCCGACCGCCGTCTCCGACAGCAGCTTCGAGACGCTCGTCCTCAAGGCGGGCGGCCCCGTTCTCGTCGATTTCTGGGCCGAATGGTGCGGCCCCTGCCGCATGGTCGCCCCCATCCTCGAAGAACTCGCGGCCGAGCGGTCGGGGAAGCTTTCGGTCATGAAACTCAATGTCGACGAAAACCCGGCGACGCCGATGAAATACGGGATCCGCGGCATCCCGACGATGATCCTTTTCAAAGGCGGCGAGGTTGCTGCGACCAAAGTGGGGGCCCTGCCGAAAAGGCAGCTTTACGCCTGGGTCGACTCCGTCCTCTGAGAAGCGGTTTCGCTTAAGGCCGCTGGCTCTTATCCGGCCAAGCGGCGGGCGACCCGCAGCCTTTGCACCGTATCACCGGCGAGATGGCTCCAGATGATGGAGTCGCGCACGAGCTTTTCCGCAGCCGGGTTCAAAGGCTCGACCGTGTCGTGAAGGTCGAGGTTGAGTTCGGTGACCTCCTGAATGACGTCGGTCGAAAGGTTCATCGCGAGGCTCGCATTCTCGGAAGGGATGTTGCGGTCGAGTTCCCAAGCCGAACGCAGGACGTATGAAGTGAGCGCCTCGGTCAGCATCCGCATGCGATTGAGCTTTAGCTGGACGCGTTGCTGGTCCTTCAAAGGTTTCCCGCCCTCTTTGCGGGTTCGCACCAAGAGAAGAGCCTGTTCCCATGCCGCCTCGCACACGCCGAGGGCGTTGGCGGCAAGCTCGAGAGAGCCGAACATGGCGTCGCCCGTGGTGTCGCCGTCACGCCTTTGGAAGGCGCCGTTGACCTCGCCGACGAGATTCGTATGCGGGACGCGCGCGTCTTCGAAGATCAGCTCCGCATTCTGGTAAAAGCGCCAGCCGCTTTTGTTGAAGACCTTGCCGACGCGGAAGCCGGGCGTATCGCTCGGCACCAGAAACATCGAGGTGCCTTCCCGCAAAGGGGCGTTCTGGTTCGTGCGCACGGTCAGGAAAAACAGCTTGGCGACGCTGCCGTTGGCGATAAAGACCTTGTCGCCGTTCAAAATCCACTCGTCGCCCCGGCGTTCCGCCCTGAGCTTGAGGCCGGCTTTGGGGTCTTCCTCGGGCGGCAGGCGGTTGTCGGAACCGGCGCTCGGCTCGGTCAGGCCATAACCCAAAACATAGGTGTCGTCGGCGAGAAAGGGTTTGAGAAACCGTTCTTTCTGCTCTTCGCTGCACACCGCGGCGATCAGATGCGACCACTTCCAGCATTGGCTGAAGGTTTTGGAGATCGCGCTGTCGCCTTTGGCGAGTTCGGCCATGACGAGCGCCTGAGTGACGAAATCGATGCCGTGCCCGCCCCTTTCCTTGGCCACGACCGCGGTGCGGAAGCCGAGCTTCGAACCTTTGCGGATGATCTCCCAATCGAAGGTCCGAAGCGGATCGGCGATCCGGTCGCGTTCGAGCGAGATCGGGGCGATCTCTTCGCGGGCAAATTTCCGCGCTTTTTGCTGCCAGCTCTGTTGTTCTTCGTTGAGAGAGAAATCCATCCGCAAACCCTCCTCGCGGCGTTCTAAAGAGTAAATTTTCCTCGGCAGACTTCGGCGGCGCCCGGAAGCGGCGGCCAAAAACTCACGCCAGGACCGCGGCGGCGATCGCGTCCCCCATCTCGGTGGTGCTCGCCTTGCCGCCGAGGTCGCGCGTCAGATGCACCCCTGCGGCGATGACTTCTGCGGTTGCGGCCTCGATCCGCCGCGCCGCTCCCACGGCTTTGGCTTCGCCGAAAACCCGGCCGTACCACTCGAGAAGCATCCGCCCCGAGGTGATCATCGCATAAGGATTGGCGATGTTCTTTCCGGCGATGTCCGGCGCCGAACCGTGGGTCGCCTGCGCCATCGCCTGGCGTGCGCCGACGCAAAGACCGGGCGCCAAACCGAGGCCGCCGACGAGGCCCGCGCCGATGTCGGTCAGGATGTCGCCGAACTGGTTGGTGGTGACGATGACGTCGTATCGTTGCGGGGCGGTCACGAGATGCATCGAGATGGTGTCGATCAGCTCTTCCTCGAAGGTCACATCCGGATACTCGCGCGCAACCTTTCGGCATTCTTCGGCGAACATGCCGCAAGAGAGGCGGTAGGCCGGTTCCTTGTGGGCGGCGGTGACCTTGCGCCTTTTGCGGGTGCGCGCCACCTCGAAGGCTTCGCGCGCGACGCGCGCCGAGCCTTTGCGCGAGATCACGCGCATCGCTATCGTCACCTCGTCATCGGGCCTGAATTCCGGCCCCCCGCCCATGCCTTCGGTCAGTTCGCGCACGAAAACGATATCGACCTCGCGGTGGATCGATTTGATGTTCTCGTAGCTGCGCGAGGGCCGCAGCGCCGCAAAAAGATCGAACTCCTTGCGCACCGGCGGCATCATCCAGGTGGGATCGTTTCGCGGATAGGCGTTGTGGCCGATCGGCCCCATGATCCAGCCGTCCAATTCCCGCAATTCCCGCGCCGTCACTGCCGGATAGGTGTCGCCCAGTTCCTTGTGGCCCTGTCTGCCGATCGGCAGAGGCCGCCAGTCGATGCCGAGGCCCGAGCGCTCGCCCGCCGCCTTCATCACCTTGACGCATTCGGGAACGACCTCGAGACCGATATCGTCGCCGAGCAGGATGCCGATCTTCACGAGCCACCCCCAACCCTTTCCAACCAACCGTTCCGGTATCCTCTGCGATCCTTTGCCGGATTGATCCAGATCAATCGGCGTCTCGCGGGCGCAGAAGAGCCATCGAAAAATAAGGGGCCTCTTTCGCCTCGACGGCGGCAAAAGGCATGACGCGGGCCTCGGGCAGGCTTGCGCGTTCCACATAAAGGGTGCGTTCGAGGAGGCGCAAACGGGCAAGGACCCTGCGGACCTTTTCGAGATGCCGGCCGAGCTTCAAGATCGCCGCCGCTTCGGTCGCGGCGAGGCGGGCCGAAAGCGCCTCTTCCCCGAGTGTCGCCGGGATCACGAGAAGGGTCCCCTCGCGGCTTGCCAAAGGCGCCGCCGCGGCGGCCGAAGAGGCGCCGAGAGAGGACACCCCGGGGACGATCTCCACCTCGTAGCGCCCGCCGAGCCGGGCGAGAAGAGGACCGAAAGTGCCGTAAAAAAGAGGGTCGCCCTGGCAAAGGCAGGCCACATCCCGACCACGATCGAGTTCGGCGGCAAGAGCCGCCGCCGCCCTGTCGTAAGCCGCCTCCGGGGGCGGCTTGGGCCGCATCGGGAAAGAAAGCGCGATCTCGCGCTGGCTTGGGGAAAGCCACTCGGACACGATCGCGCGGGCAAAACTCGCGCCTCCCTCGGGCGCCGGATAAGCGACGACCGCCGCGCTTTTGAGAAACCGCAGGGCTTTCAAGGTGATGAGTTCGGGGTCTCCGGGCCCGACCCCGAGACCCAAAAGCCGCCCGGCCATGTCAGCCCCGAACGATGGCGTAAAGGATCAAGACGAGCCTCCTTCCGGTCGAATAATCGAGGCCTTTGACGCTCCCCAAAGGGGAGGCTTCGAAACCGCGCGCGGCAAGCGCCTTCTCGAAAGCCTTTGCTTCGCCTGCCGCGACGAGGGCGCGCCCTCCGGGCGCCAGCATCGCCGCCGCCGCGGCGGGAAGGGCAAGGCGGGTTTTGCTGCCGAGAAGAAAGACGAGGCTCGGTTCGCTGTAGCCGACGGCGAGGACGGGCGTTCCCTTTTGCCCGGGGTGGGCGGCGACGAGCGCGGCCGCCGATCGGCTCAGCCACAAGCGGTCGAGGCTAGGCAGGACGATTTGCGCGGCGGCAAAAACGAAAGCGGCGGAAAGCATGGGAACGAGGAAAAAGCGGCGCGGTGCGAGGAGAAGCGCCGCCCCGAGCGCGGCAAGGAGCGCCGCCGCGGCGAGCGCCGCAAGCGAAAAGCCGGCGCCGAAAAGGATCGGCAAAGCCGCCAAAAGAAAGGCGAGCGCCGCCGTCGCAACGGCGAAAAGGGCTTTCAGCGCATGGTCCGCGACGCGCTCGGCCCGCGCCGGCAAGGAAATGCCCTCCGCAAGCGCGCCCCCGGCAAGAAGGGCGAGAGCGGGATAAAGCGGCAGGACATAATGCGGAAGCTTGGTCGGAACGAGTTCGAAGACCGCCCAGGCCGGGAGGAGCCAGGCGAGAAGAAAGCGCTCGGGAGGGGCGTTGCGTCTTTGCCAGCCGCGGACGAGGGCGGGGACGAGATAAAGCGAACCCGGCCAGAAATAGGCCGGGAGAGCGAGAAGATAGGTGCCGGGCGGGGCGCCGTGCGACTGCTCTCCGCCCAAAAGCTTCGGCAAAAAATCCTGCCCGAGAGCGCCTTCGAGAAAGCGGCCATGCGTCTCTTTCTCGATGAGGAAAAGCCAAGGCGCGACGATGAGCGCGAGAAGGAGAAGGCCGCGAAGCGGGTAAAGTCCGCGAAGCCAGGACGCGTCGCGATCGGCGAGCGACAGCGCGGCCGCCGTCAGAAAGGCGACAAAGGGCGCGATCGGGCCTTTCAAAAGGATTCCCAAGGCTTCGGCTGCCCAGAAGAGAACCGCCGGCGAAAATCCGGCTCTCTTGCCGTCTTTCGCTCTGAGATAGATCCGCGCGAGCGCGCCTTCGCCCGCCACTGTCGCCGCCAAAAGACAGGCGTCGGTCTTGGCGATATGCGCCTCGGCGACAAGGCCCAAAGAGCTCGCCATCAGCACTGCCCCGAGGAAAGCCGCGCGAGAGCCTGCGGTCCCTGCGGCGAAAAGCCTTCCCCCAAGGGCAAAAAGAAAAAAGACGGCAAGGCTCGCGCCCACCGCCGAAGGCAGGCGATAAGGCCAGATCGCACGGCTTTCGGCCGAACTGAAGAGATCGACCGCGGCGGCTTGAAGCCAGTAGATGAGGACCGGCTTGTTGTTCCGCGCCGTATCTTGAAAGCGGATGCGCACATAGTCGCCGCTTTCGAGCATCTGCCGCGACGCCTCGGCAAAACGCGCCTCGTCGCGATCGAGAACCGGTATCCCGGCAATCCCGGGCGCATAAAGAAGAAGGCAAAGAAAGGCGAGAAGCGCGTAAGGGCGCGCCCGGCGCAAGCCTGGGGTCACCCCCCCGCTCCCGAAGCGCCCGGCTCTTCCGGCGTTCCTGGAAGTGCCCTGCCGGCCTTCGTTGCGGCGAGTTGGGTGACGGCGGCAAAAGCCCGCCAGAGATGGAGCTTTCCCCCCGCGCCGGCGGGTTCGGCGCGGCTCACCGCGATGCGGCAAAGCGAACCGCCGTTTCTTTTCTGCCAGTCCAAAATCCGCGCTTCGCCTTCCGTCGAAACGACATTGGCGACAAGACGCCCGCCCTCGGGGAGAGCCTGCCAGGAGGCTTCGAGCAGTCCTTCCGCGGCGACCCCGCCGCCGAGGAAGACCGCATCGGGGCGCGGCAAAGAGGCGAGCGCGGCCCCGGCTTCGGCGCAGCAGATGTTGAGGCCCGGAACCCCGAGACGGGCGGCGTTGCGCGCGATCATCGCGGCGCGTTCGCGGTTTCGTTCGACGGCGATCGCCTTGCGCCCTTCGCCGAGGCGAAGCCATTCGATCGCGATCGAGCCGCAGCCGGCGCCCAGGTCCCAAGGACCTGGGC
>JAJYIC010000134.1:0-710 GCA_021790295.1 Pseudomonadota bacterium
CGCGCCGGCGCTCGGTTCTCATTGCCATGGCGTTTCCCCTTTCGTATCGCAACGGGATTCAATCGGCGACCGTAACCGGCGAGAGTGATCTCCGTCAACGCCAGGGCGAGAGTGCCTGCCTCTCGACTCTGCGGTCCGTCGTGGCCAGTGGCTGGCGGCAGAAGGGGGCGTGCCGGCCTTCACGCTTCGAAGGCCGACCGCCGCCGTGAGAACGTCTTCTAGGACGGTCGCGTTTCGAGCACAGGGGCGCGCACCACCATCTCCTCAGGCCCGAGCGCCATCTCGCGGCCGTGCGTCTCGACGCCGAGGAAGAGATAGGCGAGCGCGACCCCGAGCATCAGCACCCCGAGGAAGACGAAGGCCGGGAAGACCGCGGCCGCCGTCGCTTTTGGCGCGATGATGTTGCTGCTTCCGGCGATGAGCGCCAGCACCAAGGGGCCGACGATCTTGCCGACCCCGTTCGCCGCTTGCCCCAGACCCGAGGAACGCGAGCCCAGTCTCACCCCATATTGCTCGACCGTATAGGGCGCGAGGTTGGAAAAACCGCCCTCGACAAAGAACGCCGAAGCGGCCGTCAAGAGGATGAAGAGCGGAAAGCCGCCGACCAAAACCGCATTGAAATACCCGGCCGAGGCGAGAAAGACGACAGACACCAGCCCGAAGAGAACGCCGAGGCCGCGGCGGCCCACGAGCGGCGCGATCAGCGAAAG
>JAJYIC010000134.1:720-6812 GCA_021790295.1 Pseudomonadota bacterium
CGTGGAGGGCCCGCAGGCCGTGCGCGAGGCCGTGGCCGCCACCGAGGTCGAGGTGCACGACGTGTACCTCACCCCCGTGGCGGCGCAGCGCTACCCCGAGATCGTCGCGGCGGCCCACGAGCGGCGCGATCAACGAAAGGATGATCTTGCCGATGACCCCTGCGCCCGCGACATAAATAAAATATTTTGCGGCTTGTGCAGGAGTGACGCGGAGAGCGAGAGAGACGATGGTCGGGCCCCAGAGATAATACCCGTAGGCTGCCGACGCAGACCCTCCCCAGATGAGGATCGTCTGCCAGAAGAGCCGCGGATTGACCGAAAAGAGCTCGGAGAGGCTCGCGCGCGGCTGCTTCGCCGGACGCCTCACTGGAAGCGGCACTCTCTCGATCGGCAACCCGAGTTGTTTTGCGGCCTCTTCGCGGGCGTCGGCGAAACGCCCTTTGGCCGCGAGCCAGCGCACCGATTCCGGCACGAAGGCCCACACCAGAATGCCGACGAGGAGGGCCAGAAAACCGGTCATGGCCACCCCGCGCCAGCCGAAGGCGTGGAGAAGCAAGGCCGAGGTGAACGAGGAAAGGAGCGTCCCGGCGCTTGCGAAAACAACGTAAAAGCTGGTCATGCCGGTGCGCCAACGCGTCGGCGTCAGCTCGACGACGATCGTCAAAGCAGGCGTGACGCCCGCGGCGAGACCGAACCCGACAAAAAAGCGCAAAATCGCGAGCGGGATCCAGGCGCCGGTCGGCAGAACCCCGATCAAACCGGCGGAAATGCCGCAAATGAAGGTGCCGCTGACGGTTTGCATCTTGCGCCCGAAAAGATCGCCGAGAGCGCCCCAAACCAAGGCCCCGACGACGGCGCCGATGCCGGCGCCGTAAAGGATAAGGGCGGCCTCACCATAGGTGAGGTGCCATTTCGGCCCGATCACCGCCATCACAAAGGCGATCAGAAAAAAGTCGAA
The DNA here is from genome assembly GCA_021790295.1 of Pseudomonadota bacterium. Lineage (GTDB taxonomy): Bacteria > Pseudomonadota > Alphaproteobacteria > ATCC43930 > CGMCC-115725 > AP-15. The sequence goes on from JAJYIC010000134.1 coordinate 1,679, forward strand.
GAAATCGAGGAGAAAGACGCCCGCCATGATGGCAAAGATCCGCCAATAGCGGGCGTTGAGCGGGGCTTGGTCAAAGAGCCCCAAAAGGTCTTCTGACGTGGCAACAGCCATTTGCGTCTCCTCTCGACGGTCGCTTCCCTGAGGCCGGGTCGGTTCGCCGACCGATAACGGGCGGCAAAGAGCCCAGTTTGTGTTCACGCTTCCCTAGCGCGCTCTAACGCCGGCGTCAACTCGGAAAAATTCTCGCCGCGGGTTGAGGGCTCGGGTGAGCCTTATGCTCCCTCTCACCGCGGCTCATTAAGGAAATGTTTCGGGAGCATCGCATGGATGCCCTTGTTGCCGTCGACGAGCTGAGTGACCCGAAGGTCGACGGCGAGGCTCGAAAACATGTACGCGTCCTCGCGCGAGAGCCCCCGCTTTTCAGCGAGAACTTCGATCATCTCCCGAAGCGCCGTCTTTGCGGCATCGTCGAGATCCGGGTCGAAGCCCATCGTGATCACATGAGTCGCCGTCTCGGCACGCGGCAGGCGGAAAGTCAGATCCTTGCGGAGGGTAAAGCGAAAGGTGCCCGAAAGCGCGGTTTCGAGGGCGGTGACGCAGACTTCCCCGTCGCCCTGAACGCCATGCCCGTCGCCCACCGAAAAGAGCGCCCGCGGCGCCCAGACCGGCAGGTAAAGCGTGGTCCCGGCGACGAGTTCCCTTAAATCCATGTTGCCGCCGAATTCGCGCGGTTCGATTGAGCTGACCCTCCCGTAGACCGGCCGCGGCGCCACCCCCATGACCCCGAAAAAGGGCGCGAGCGCAATCTCTTGACCCCAAGGGAGGCTCGCGCGCCCGCGCTGGCGGTCGATCCGGCTGTGCCAGATCCGCCGCAGCGGAAACTCCTCGGGGAGCGTACCGGCAAGCGGGCGGATCCGCGTGTACCCCCAGTTCTGGCGCGGCACGATATTGAGGATGTCGATCTGAAGCACGTCTCCCGGCTCGGCGCCCGAGACGGCGATCGGACCGGAGAGGATATGCGCACCGAGCTTGGGATCGAGCGCCTCGAGGATCGCGCGATGATCGGAGAGGATTTCGAAACCGGGCGCCTGCGGCAGGATCTCGCGGCCTCCCGAAACGCAATCGACACTGACGGTATCCCCGGGTTCGATCGCAAGGACCGGCGCGAGCGCCGCGTCGAAATAGCCCCAATGGCAGGTCGCGGGGCCCGCCGGCAAACGATGATGTCGAGCCATAGAAGAGCCTCCTCGCGTCAATGGAAGGCCAACTTAGCGTGCAACCCGGGATGCAAGCCGCGAAATCAATCGGCTCCCGCCTTCCCCCTCGTCATGGCAGGCGGCGGAAGCAAGCGCCGTTCAGAGCTTGCCCCGGACCTGATCCGGGGGAACGAGGACGGCGGCCCCTTCGAGGCGGCCTTCGCGCAGATCGGCGAGCGCCTCGTTCGCCCGTTCGAGCGGGTAGATGCGAGTCTTGGCCCGCACTCCCGCCTTCGGAGCGAGCGCCAGGAATTCTTCGCCGTCGCGACGGGTGAGATTGGCGACCGAACGGACAACCCGTTCTTCCCATAAAAGGCGGTAGGGAAAGGCCGGGATGTCGCTCATGTGGATGCCGCCGCAGACGACGATGCCGCCTTTCCTCGTCGCAGCCAGAGCCAAAGGAACGAGCGCGCCGACGGGCGCGAAAATGAGAGCCGCGTCCAAGGGCTCGGGCGGCGGCGCCGTCGAATCTCCCGCCCAATGGGCGCCCTCGCGCCGGGCGAAATCCTGCGCCGCGCGGTCGCCGCGGCGCGTAAAGGCAAAGATCCTGCGCCCTTGCCAGTGCGCCACTTGGGCGATGATGTGCGCCGCCGCGCCAAAACCGTAAATCCCGAGGCGCTGGGCGTCGCCGGCCATTTTGAGGCTGCGGTAGCCGATGAGGCCGGCGCACATCAAAGGCGCCGCCTCGACATCCTCATAGGAAGGATCGATCGCAAAAGCGTAGCGCGCATCGGCAACCGTAAACTCGGCGTAGCCGCCGTCGCGCTGGTAGCCGGTAAAAAGGGCGCGGTCGCACAAATTCTCGCGCCCGCAACGGCAGAAATCGCAAACCCCGCAGGTCCGGCCGAGCCACGGCACCCCGACCCGCTCCCCCTCCGTGAAGCGCTCGACGCCGTCCCCTCTCTCGACGACGGTGCCGATGATCTCGTGGCCCGGGATGAGCGGCAGTTTCGGGTCAGGGAGTTCGCCATCGACCACATGGAGATCCGTGCGGCAGACGGCGCAGGCATGGACCTTCAACAGGATCTCCCCGCGACCCGGCCTCGGCACGGGAAGCTCGGCCGCGGCGAGCGGCTCCTTGACCCTTCTCAAGAGCTCTGCGCGCATTCCGCCTTACTCTCTCCGGCAGGGATTTGTAGCCCGGCCGACGGCTTTCGGAAAGGCGGCGCCTTCCGCTGCGGGAGGTTGCGGCGAAAAAAGATCTTGAAGGTGCGAAACGGGCCACCCCGCCGCGCGGCATTTCATTCCCGCGCCGTGGAAAGTTTGCCGAGTTGGAAATCGATTTTCGGCAACCTCGGAGAGCGTTATCCTCTCGATAAAGGCGGCTTCACGAAGGAGAGAAGGATGAGGGTCAAGGTTCGGCCTTTTGCGAGGAACGGCGAGGGAAGACGGCTGCCTTACTTTTACCCCGGCTATGGAAGCACCGTTAAGCGCGCCCCCAAAAATCGGCTGATCCCGCTCGATCACACCTTGAGCGAAGTGACGGGACCGGTCTTTTGGAGCGGCCCCGATACCGCCGATCTGACGAAAGGGCATGGCGGCGCGCCGCTCGGCGAGCGGGTAATCCTCGCCGGCCGCGTTCTCGATGAGGATCGTCGGCCGGTCGCGAAGACCCTGATCGAGCTTTGGCAGTGCAACGCCGCAGGGCGTTACCGCCATCCGGTCGACCAGCACGATGCGCCGCTCGACCCCAATTTCGACGGCTTCGGCCAAGTCGTGACGGGCGAAGGCGGGGAATACCGCTTTTTGACGATCAAGCCGGGCGCGTACCCCTGGCGCAACACCTACAATTCCTGGCGGCCCGCGCACGTCCACCTGGCGATCGCGGGGCCGGCCTTTGCGACGCGCCTCATCACTCAGATGTATTTCCCCGGCGACCCGCTTCTGGCGTTCGATCCGATCTTCCAAAGCGTCTCCGATCCGGCGGCGCGAGAGCGGCTCGTCGCCCGCTATGATCCCGAACTGAGCGAAGCGGAGTGGGCCTTGGGCTACCGCTTCGACATCGTTCTGCGCGGCCGGGAAGAAACTCCGGTGGAAAATGGGTGAGGAGGAGGCGATGAGCGAGCGACTAATCCCCACACCTTCGCAGACGGTCGGCCCTTTCTTTCACTTCGGTCTCGAACGGGCGGAATGGTCCGACCTCGCCCGCTCGGGCACGCCCGGCGAGCGTATCGCGATCGAAGGGCGGATTCTCGACGGCGACGGGGCTCCGGTCGCCGACGCCTTTCTCGAACTCTGGCAGGCCGACGCCGCCGGCCGTTACTCTCATCCCGACGACCCGCGCTTTGATGAGACGCAAGGCTCGGGCTTTCTCGGTTTCGGCCGCGTCTTCACGGATGGCGACGGGGCTTTCCGCTTTCTGACGATCCGCCCGGGTCCCGTGGCGGGCCTCGGCAACAGCCTGCAGGCCCCGCATATCGCCGTCGCCGTCTTTGCCCGAGGGCTCTTGAAACAGCTCTACACCCGCATCTATTTCGCCGACGAGCCGGCGAACGAGAGCGACCCGGTGCTCGGCTCGATCGAAGACATGAGCCAGCGCAACACGTTGTTGGCGGTGCGCCGAGAAGAGACCGAGATCCCGGTCTATCGGTTCGATATTGTCCTGCAAGGACCGGAAGAGACGGCGTTTTTCGACCTCTGAACGCGCGAAGAGAAGGCTTTCGCCGCAGCGCCGGCGCGGGCTTCGCGGCGAATCTGCCGCTCCCTTCCGGGCTTCGAATTGCCCCGCCGTAAGGCCGAGCGCGGCGGCAATCTTCGACTCCGATAGGCCGCGCTGATTTCGGCGCGCCTTCATGCGATGCTGGCGGGTCTCATTGAGGTTCCCTGCGCCATGCCTCTCGCTTCTTTTGTTCATCTGCGCGTGCATACGCCCTATTCGCTCGCTTCGGGCGCGATCCGCATCAAGGAACTGGTGGCGCTTTGCCGCAGAGAACGCATGCCCGCCGTCGCCATCACCGACAGCGGCAATCTCTTCGGCGCGCTCGAATTCGCCACCGCCTGCGCCGAATCCGGAATACAGCCGATCATCGGTTGCGAACTCCGCCTCGCGCGCGCCGCGGCGTCCCGCGACGTAGTACTTCGCGGGGACCCCGCCGACCCGCTCGTCCTGCTCGCCCAAAGCGAGCGGGGCTACCGGAACCTCATGCGCCTTGTCAGCCACTCTTACCTCGAAGGCGAGGCGGCGAGCGAGCCCGCGGTCTCTCTTGCCGATCTTGCGAACGCCAGCGAAGGGCTCATTTGTCTTTCGGGCGGTGCGTCCGGGCCCATCGGGCGCCTCATCGGCGAAGGCCAGGACCCGGCCGCGCTTATCCTCTCCCCGCTCGTCGAGGCTTTTCGGGACCGGTTCTATATCGAGCTGGAAAGGCACGGGCTGCCCGAAGAGGAGCGGGTCGAGGCAAGCCTCGTCGATCTCGCCTACCGCCTGGGGCTTCCCCTCGTCGCCACCAACGACGCTTATTTCCCCGATCCCGACTTCTACGAGGCGCACGACGCGCTGCTCGCGATCGCCGCAGGCAAGGCGATTGCGGATCCCGACCGCCGGCGGCTCTCCCCGCTTCATTATTTCCGCTCCGCGGCGGAAATGCGGGAGGCTTTCGCCGATCTTCCGGTAGCCCTCAACAACACGCTTCGGATCGCCCGCCGCTGCGCCTTTATCCCCCGCGCGCGCGAGCCGATCCTTCCGGCCTTTCCCTGCCCTCCCGGCAAGGGCGAGGCGGAAACCTTGAGGAGCGCGGCACTCGAGGGTCTCGGGCGCCGTCTTTCGCTCGAAGGGCTGAGCGAAGCCGAACGCCCTTCCTCTGCGAAACCCTATTTCGAGCGTCTCGAATTCGAGCTTCACACCATTATTGAGATGGGCTTTGCCGGCTATTTCCTCATCG
>JAJYIC010000135.1 GCA_021790295.1 Pseudomonadota bacterium
CACTCGAAAGAGCGGATCAAACATCTCGGCTTTTTCAAGAAGGTGCAAATCCTGACGCGGCGCGGTTCGGCTCCCGACAAGACCATCGTCACGGTCGAGGTCGAAGAGCAGTCGACAGGCTCCCTGTCCCTCGGGGCCGGTTTTTCGACGACCGACGGGCCTCTCGCCGATATCAGCGTGCATGAACGCAATTTTCTCGGCCGCGGTCAGGATGTGCGGATCGGCACGGTCGTTTCCTTCCGTTCGCAGCAGGTCGAACTCAGCTATACCGAGCCGTATTTCCTCAACCGGCCTCTCGCTGCGGGCTTCGACCTTTTCGAGGTCAAGACGAGCCCGACGGCATCGTTTTTCTCGGGCGTGACGCCGGCGTTCCAGCAATTCTCGTATGGCGGGGCTTTGCGTACCGGCTACCAGATTTCCCGGTATTTGCGCCAGACGGTCAAATACACGCTGCGCTCGGACGACATCACCGATGTTCAGCAGACCGCCTCTCTCTTTATCGCCTTGCAAAGCGGCACGCATCTGACCTCGTCGATCGGTCAGGTCCTGCTTTACGATCGGCGCAACGATCGTCTCAATCCGACGAGAGGATATTTTGCTGCGCTCGGCGACGATTTCGCGGGCACCGGTTTCGGCGTCAAGTTCGTCCGCAACAAGCTCAACTTCGGCTATTACTATCCGATCGCTCCCGCCTGGGTCCTCACCTTTCAGGGCGAGATCGGCGACATCTTCGGATGGGGCGGCGAGCCGGTTCTGATCCAGGACCGCTTTTTCGTCGGCGGCGACAACTTCCCCGGTTTCGAAACCGCCGGGATCGGGCCGCGCGACAACATCAGCGAAGACGCTCTCGGCGGCGACAAATATTATATCGGGCATGTGGCGCTGCACGTTCCGCTCGGCCTGCCGAAGGAACTGGGCGTCAGCGGCCGCATCTTCACCTATTTCGGCAGTCTGTGGTCGATGGCTCCAAAGCACATCGTCCTTTCGCCGGCGCAGCTTGTCACCACCGGCGGAGTTCAGCCGCAGGTCGTCGATACCGCGGCGATCCGCGCCAGCGCCGGGGTCGGGGTCGCGTGGAAATCGCCTCTTGGCCCGATCCGTCTCGATTTGGCGCTTCCGATCAAGCGCGAGAGCTTTGACAAATCGCAGTTGTTCCGGGTCAGTTTCGGTACGAGGTTCTGATGGGTAAGCCGCACAAGGCGCTCGCCGCCTTTCTTTCTCTCTGTCTTTTCGGCTTCGCTTTCGAAGCCGCGGCGGCCACGCCGCCGGCAAAGCCGGCGGGGCCGACGGCGTTCAAACCGATGGTCGTCGACATCCAGGAGTTGATCCAGAAATCGAAAGCGGCGCAGATGGTGCGGCGACAGCTCGAAGCCAAGCGAGCCGAATACACAAAAGAGATCGCGGCCGGAGAGGAGAAGCTGAAAAAGGAGAAGGAATTGCTTCAGCGCCAACAGGCGACTTTGAGCCCCGCGGCGCTTAATCAAAGAGAACGCAAGTTCCAGAAAGAACTCACTGAGTTCAAACAGAATTACAAGGGCAAGGTCGGCGCCCTCCAGGCATCGAGCAGCGAAGCATTCACCAAAATTCAGCGGACGATTTTGCAAATCATCGCCAATTTTGCAAAACAACGTAAGGCGACCATGGTCTTTCCGCGCACCGACCTTCTTCTTTTCGACAAATCCTTCGATGCGACGGATGCGGTTCTGAAAGAGCTCGACAAGGAGCTTCCGGCCTTGAAAGTGAGCTTTGTCAAACCGCAGGCCGAGCGCGCGGCGGCAACGGCCCCTGCCCATGGGGCGCCCGCCCATCCCGCGCCCGCAGCGAGACATAAATGAGGACGCTCTTTCTTTCGCGGTTGAAAGGAGATGGCGGATAAGCGCTTTTTCGAAAGCGCCGGGCCTTTCTCTCTCGGGGAATTGGCCCGGCTTTCGGGCGCCCGCCTTTTGCGCCCGCAGGATGAGGGCCTCCTGTGCCGCGATGTCGCGCCTCTCGAATTGGCGGGGCCGGGCGAACTGAGCTTTGTCGCCGGGCCCAAATACGCGCCCGCTCTCGCCCGTTCTCGCGCCGGCGCCGTGGTGGTCGCCCCCGAACTCGCCGGCGCCGCCCCCGAAGGCATGGCTCTCCTCATCGACGGCGAACCTTATCGGGCCTTTGCGCGCATCGCTGGCGCCTTTTATCCGCAACGGCCGGTGGCCGCGCGAAGGGCAGCTTCGGCCTCGATCGACCCGAGCGCGGAGGTGCCCCCCGATTGCGCCATCGCCGAGGGCGTCGTCATCGAACGCGGGGCAAGGATCGGACGCCGCTCTTCGATCGAGGCCAACAGCGTCGTCGGCCCCGGAGTGGAAATCGGCGAAGACTGCCGCATCGGCGCCAATGTCACATTGAGCCACGCGATCCTCGGCGCGCGCGTCACCATCCATCCCGGGGCGCGCATAGGCCAGGCGGGGTTCGGCTTTGCCCCCGATCCGGCGATGCCTTTGAAGCTCCCTCAACTCGGGCGCGTCGTCATCGGCGATGACGTCGAGATCGGCGCCAATACGACCATCGACCGCGGCGCCGGCGCCGACACCGTCATCGGCTCGGGCTCGATGATTGATAATCTTGTCCAGATCGGGCACAACGTCGTCCTCGGGCGATGCTGCGTGCTTTGCGGGCAGGTCGGCATTTCCGGCAGCACGAGGCTCGGCGACTTTGTCATGATTGGCGGGAAGGGAGGGCTCGCCGACCATATCTCGGTCGGAACCGGGGCGCGCATCGCGGCGGCGAGCGGGGTCATGCGCGATGTCCCGCCGGGGGCGACGGTTGCCGGAACCCCGGCCCAGCCGATTGCCCAATTCATGAGGCAGACCGCTATCCTCCAACGCCTCGCCAAAAAGAAGGAGAGGCCATGAGCGATCCGGCCCGCGCCGAGGCTCAGCCAATCGCCTTCGACATCCAGCGGATCATGGAAATGATCCCGCATCGCCAGCCTTTTCTGATGATCGACCAGGTCGTCGACGCGGTCGCCGACGAGCGCGCGACCGGGATCAAAAACGTCACCATCAACGAGCATTATTTTCAGGGCCATTTCCCCTCGCGGCCGGTGATGCCGGGGGTTCTCATCATCGAGGCGATGGCGCAAACCGCTGCGGTCCTTGTGGTCCACACTCTCGGCGCTTTGGCGGAAGGCAAACTCGTCTATTTCATGAGCGTCGACAACGCCCGCTTTCGCCGCCCCGTCTTCCCCGGCGACCGTCTCTTTGTCCATGTCGCCAAACAGCGCCGCCACGGCAATGTGTGGAGGTTCAAAGGGCAGGCGCGAGTCGAGGCCAATCTCATGGCCGAGGCCGTCTTTGCCGCGATGATCCTCGACGACTAGGTCACCTTATGCCGCGGATCCATCAGACGGCCGTCGTCGCTCCCGGCGCCGAGATCGCCGAGAATGTCGAAATCGGCCCTTATTCGATCGTCGGCGGCGAAGTCCGCCTGGCGAAAGGGGTGAGGCTCGGCGCGCATGTGGTGGTCGAAGGGCGCACGAGCATCGGCGAGAAGACCCGCATCTTCCCTTTTGCCGCGATCGGCCTCGAACCCCAGGACCTCAAATATCGCGGCGAGAGATCGAGCCTCGTCATCGGCGCCGACAACACCATCCGCGAATATGTGACGATGAACCCGGGAACAAAGGGGGGCGGGATGGTGACCCGGGTCGGCGACCACTGCCTCTTTATGGTCGGCGTGCACATCGCCCATGATTGCCAGATCGGCAATCACGTGGTGATGGCGAACAATGCGACCCTCGCCGGTCACGTCGTCATCGAGGATTATGCGATTCTGGGCGGGCTTTCGGCCGTTCATCAATTTGTCCGGATCGGCAAGCATGCGATGGTCGGCGGCATGTCGGGGGTCGAGCGCGACGTCATCCCTTATGGTCAGGTGATGGGCGAACGCGCGCGCTTGACCGGGCTCAACATCATCGGCATGCAGCGCCGCGGCTTCAGCCGCGACGACATCCAAGGGTTGCGCAACGCCTACCAGCTCCTATTTTCGGGCGAAGGGACTCTCAACGAGCGGGTCGAAGAGGCGGCTTCGCGTTTCCGCGACGTCTCGCCGTTTTGCGAGATCGTCGATTTCATCCGCGCCGATTCGAGCCGCGCCATCTGCCAGCCGAAGGGGATCGATGGCGGATAGGCTCGGCATCGTCGCGGGCGGCGGAGAGTTGCCGCGGCTTCTGGTCGAGAGCTGCAGGGAAGAGGGGCGTGAGGTTTTTGTCCTCGCTCTCGAAGGCGCGGCCGATGCGGAGACCGTCGCCGGCGTGCCTCACGCCTGGTGCCGCATCGGCGCCGCGGCGACCGCCCTTTCCCTTCTGCGCGCGCAAAAGGTGAGGGAACTGGTGCTGGCCGGCAGCGTGCCGCGGCCTTCGCTCGCCTCTCTGCGTCCCGATTGGCGCGCAGCCCGGCTTTTCGCCCGCCTCGGTTTTGCCGCCCTTGGCGACAACGGCCTTTTGTCGGCCGTCGTCAAAGAGCTCGAAAGCGAAGGCTTTCGGGTCACCGGAGCGCATGAGCTTTTAGAGGCTGCGGAGATGCCGCAAGGCCCTCTCGGCCTTTTCGCGCCCGACGCTCGCGCCGAGGCGGATATCGCTCTCGGGGTCTCTGTGGCAAAGGCTCTCGGCAAGCTCGACATAGGCCAGGCGGTCGTCGTGGCAGAAGGGCTCGTCCTCGGGGTCGAGGCGGTGGAGGGCACCGACGCCCTCATCCGCCGTTGCGGCGCTTTCAGCCGGGAAGGACCGGGCGGGGTTCTCGTCAAGCTCGAAAAACCGGGCCAGGAACGGCGCGCCGACCGCCCGACGATCGGCCCCAAAACGGTTCTCGCGGCGGCCGAAGCGGGGTTGCGCGGGATCGCCGCAGAAGCCGGCGCCACGCTCGTTCTCCGCCGCAAAAAGGTGATCGAAGCCGCGGACAAGGCGGGGCTTTTTGTCTTCGGCGTTGGCCTCCGATGACGCAGGGGGGCCCGCCTTTTCTTTTTCTCATCGCCGGCGAACCTTCCGGAGATTGGCTCGGCGCCATGCTGATCGCGGCCTTGCGCCGCGAAAGCTCCGGGGAATTGCGCCTCGCCGGGGTCGGCGGCGACAGGATGAAAGCCGAAGGCTTGAGGAGCCTCGTTCCCCTTTCCGATCTTGCGGTGATGGGGCTCGCGGAGGTTCTCCCGCGCGCTCCTCTCATCTTGCGCCGGGTGCGCGAAGTGGTTGCGGCAATCCTCGAACAGGGCCCCGACGCCGTCGTCACGATCGACAGTCCGGGGTTCTCTTGGCGCGTCGCGCGAGGATTGCGCCGGCGCGGTTCACGCACCCCTCTCATTCATTACGTGGCGCCGATGGTCTGGGCTTGGCGTCAGGGGCGCGTGCGCCGCATGGCCCGCTTGTACGACCATCTGATCGCGCTTTTGCCGTTCGAACCTCCTTATTTCGAAAAGGCCGGGCTCTCCTGCAGCTATTTCGGCCATCCGGTCGTCGAAAGCGGCGCCGATCAGGGCGAAGGAGCGCGCTTTCGCGCCCGTTACAGGCTCGAGACAGAGGAAAGGGTGATCGCGGTCCTGCCCGGAAGCCGAAGCGGCGAGGTCGCGCGCCTTCTTCCCGTTTTCGGCGCCGCACTTACGCGTCTCGAGCGCCTTCTCGGCCCCTTTCGCGTCGTCGTCCCCACCGTTGCGACGGTCGAGAAGGCGGTCGCCGCGGCGGCAAGCACCTGGCCCGGCCGGCCGATACTCGTCCACGAAAGCGGCGACAAATACGACGCCTTTGCCGCCAGCCGCGCCGCTCTTGCCGCTTCGGGGTCGGTCGCGCTCGAGTTGGCGATGGCGAGAGTGCCGATGGTCGTCGCCTATCGCATGAATCCCCTTACCGAGGCGGCCTTGAGGCGGATAGTCAAGGTCCGGGAGATCAACCTCGTCAACCTTGTTCTGGGCAAGCGTCTTGTCGGCGAATTCATCGGCCGCGACTGCACCCCGGGCCTCCTAGCGGACGCCCTTTTCAGGGTTGCCGCCGACGAGGAGGTTCGCGCCCGCCATCTCTGCGGCTATGATGAGGCGATCCTACGCCTCAAGGCCGGGGAAGGGCTGCCGAGCCGCGATGCCGCCCGTAACATCCTCGAGATCGTTCGAAGGCGAGGTTCCATGCGGCCGCGATCGGCGGCTTTTTCCTGACGGAGGAGGAGGAAGAGGATGAGCGAAGCTGCGGGAAGCGCCGGGGCGGCGCGAGGCACCGAGAAATACCGCTTCCTTCATACGATGATCCGGGTGCGCGATCTCGACGCCTCGCTCGCCTTTTATACGGGCGAACTCGGCATGAGGCTTTTGCGCAAGCGCGATTACCCGAGCGGCCGTTTCACCCTTGCCTTTGTCGGTTATGGGGGCGAGGAAAACCACACGGTCGTCGAACTGACCCACAATTGGGATCAGAAGGAGCCTTATGTTTTGGGAAGCGCTTTCGGCCATCTTGCGATCGCGGTTCCCGACGTCGCCAAGGCTTGCGAGCGCCTCAAAGAGGCGGGCGTCAAGATCCCGCGGCCGGCAGGGCCTATGGCCCATGGCGGGGCAAACATCGCCTTTATCGAAGACCCCGACGGGTATCGCATCGAACTCGTCGAGCGCCCTTAGAAGGGCGGAACAGGCAGGCGCTTCCGCCGCCCGGATTTGGCGGCGGGGGAAAGCGCGCGGCCGCCGCCGCGCCTTTCCCTCTGCGGCGCTTTGGTCTTTAGCCGCGGCGCGCTTCGACCGGCGTATAGTGGCGCGGGGCGGAACCGATAAACAACTGGCGCGGGCGGCCGATC
>JAJYIC010000136.1 GCA_021790295.1 Pseudomonadota bacterium
TGCCATCGCCGAATCGATGGCTTGCGGGACGGCTGTGGTGGCAACCCGCGTCGGCGCCATCCCCGAACTGGTCGCCGACAGGGAAACCGGCCTCATGGTGCCCCCCGGCGATTGGGAGGGCATGGCTCGGGCGATCGTCGCGCTCCTCGAAAACGATGGCCAACGCCGCCGACTGGCCTCGCGCGCGGCCGAAGTTGCAAAAGCGCGGTTCGACCGGGCGCGCATGATCGAGGAATACGAGAAATGGTATTTCGAGATCCTGCGTCGCAGGCGCCAAACCACTTCGGCCGCAAGGCCCCCGCCAATAGGCCGGCGTTCGCAAGGCTTTATGGGTGAAGGCGCCGAGCGCGGCCTCGCCGGAGCCGAAGATCGTTAGCGCCCTCGCCCGTGGCTTTTGCGGGGGCGCGGCGGCGCGAGAGGGCTCACTCGGCATTCGGTTCGCGAAGCGCTGCCACCGCGGCAAAACGGGCGAGTGCCAATGAGGGGCGCCAATAGAGGGCGGATCGCGCCGGGTTGGCGGCGCGCGAAAGGTCAAAACGCATGCGGATTTTTCTGGCGGTTCGCCATTCCCGCGATCCGCGCCTCTTTTTCGGCGATCTCTGGAGCCGCAACTTTGTTCCGGCGCTCGAGGAACAGGGACACGAGGTCGTCGAGTCAAAGGTCGATCTTCTGCCGGCAAGCCGATTTATGGACATCGCCGCGGATTTCACGCCGGAAGAATTGAAAGTGAGGGCAGAGACGACCGAAAAGATATTGGCCGAACTGCGCGCGGCCTACCCGGTCGATCTTTTCTTGAGCTATTTTTACAGTGCCCATTTCGATCCTGACGGTTTCGAGGCTTTGCGGGCGCTCGCCGTTCCCTCGGTCAATTTCTATTGCAACAGCCTCTACCAGTTCGATCATGTGCGTTCGATCGCGGCGAAGGCCGATTTCTCGTGGCATGCGGAAAGGGACGCGCGCGCCCTCTATCTCGCGGCAGGCGCTCGTCCGGTATGGGTTCAGATGGGTGCGGACCCTTCACTTTATCGGCCGATCGAGCGGGCGGCGCGGATGCCGCGGGTCTGTTTTATCGGACAGCGTTACGCCGATCGCGATCGTTGGGCGTCATCTCTCATCGATGCGGGCGCGCCTCTCGATCTTTACGGCAAAGGGTGGGGGCCGAAAAGCGAAGGGGAGAAGCCGCATCATCAAGAAGCCGTTGGCCGCCGACGCCCTGCTGCGGGGTCTTTTGCGAGCCGGCTTCGCGCGGCTCGGGAAGAACTCGTAGAAGGCGGTCTATTTCGCGGCGGGAGGAGAATCCTCGAGCGCATCGCCTTTGGCCGGCGTTCGCGCGCTCTCGATGAAAAGCTCTCCCTTTTTGCCCGGGGCCCGGCGGAAAGCGTCGCCGAAACCCTTTCCCACTACGAACTTTGCCTCAATTTCAGCAATGTATGGGCCGACGGCCGGCCCGGTTCGCCGTTGATAACGCATCTGCGCCTGCGCGATTTCGAAGCGCCGATGTGCCGCGCCTCTTATCTGACAGGCTACAGCGAGGAGATCGAAGAGTTCTACGCGATCGGCAAGGAAATCGACACCTACCGTTCAAAGGAAGAACTCGCCGACAAAATCCGCTTTTACCTCGCCAACCCCTTTGCGGCGGAAAGGCTGCGGGAGGCAGGGTATCGCCGGGCCAGAAGCGATCACACCTGGGCGCAAAGGTTCCGCAAGCTTTTTGCCGCGATCGGCCTTTCCGCCGCGGCGGCTTTGTGACGGCCCGAGCCATGCCGAACGCGCTCCCCATCGCCGCCGTCGTCGCGACGCGCGACCGCCCGGGTCCGTTGTCCCGCACCCTGGCTTCGCTTGCGGAGCAGGAGGCGCTGCCGGCGGAACTGGTCCTCGTCGATGCATCGCGCGAGAGCAGAAGCCGGGAGGCCGCAGGCGCTTTTGCCGAGGGTTTTGCACGCCGCGGCTGCACGCTTTCCTGGGAGGAAGCAAGGGTTGCGGGGGCGGGAGCGCAGCGCAATCAGGGCCTCGCGCGCGTCTCGCAGGATGCCGTCTGGTTTTTCGATGACGATGTTTATTTCGCACCGGCCTGTCTCAAGCGTCTGGCGGCGGCGCTCCAATCCGACCGGCGGCTTGGCGGGGTCAGCGCCATGATCGTCAACCAGTCCTACGGCTCCCCCGGTCGCGTCAGTCGCCTGCTGTTCGCGGTTATGGCCGGAAGGCGTCTGTTGAGCTACGCCGGTTGCGTCGTCGGCCCTGCGGTCAATTTTCTGCCCGAGGATCGCGACGACCTTCCCGAGGTCGTTGCGGTCGAATGGCTCAATACCACCTGCACGCTTTACCGCCGCGAGGCGCTGCCAAATCCCTCGTTTGCCCCGAATTTCGACAGTTATTCGTTTATGGAGGACCTGGCTCTTTCGCTGGTTGTGGGCAAGTCGTGGAAACTCGCCAATGCCCGCCGCGCGCGCATCTTCCACGACAGCCAGCCGGGCGCGCATAAGGACAACGTGGCGGCCCGAAGCAAAAAGGAGCTGATGGACCGGCATCATATCATGACACGCCTGCTCGGACGGCGCGGGTTTGGCGATTATCTGCGTCTCTTCTTGTGGGAATCGTTTCAGCTCGCGGTTTGCGCAGTGGAAAAGCGCGGCGGCCCCGAGTTCTGGCAGGCGCTCGAAGGCAAAGCCGCCGGTTTGCGCGACCTCTGCGGCGCTGCGAAAAGGGGGCGCTGAAGAGTCGCCTTTTCGCAATCAAGGCCGGGGCCGAATGTCGCTCGAAGCGAGAGAAAAGGGGGGTCCGGGCTGGCCCGCATTTCTACGACTGGGCATGGGCTGCGCCGGGTCCGGCTGCCGACAGGGTAGGAGAAGGGCGCGGGGCGATGACCATAGATCGGCCAAGCCGTTCGACGCACGCTGTCGGCATCGAGGCCCGGCTCTTCGGGTCACGGGGCGAGCGGCCATCTGCGTCGCCCTGCGGCTCGACCGTAGTCTCGGCTATGCTCTTCGCCGCTCTCCTAGCGAACGGCCGCTCGCGCCGCGACGCAGCCGCTCTCCAGCGTGAGAGATGCGGGCTAGAGCGCGGCAGAGAAAAAATCCGCCGCCTTCCACTCCCGAGGGAACGATGACGAGCGAACGCAAAGCCCGCCCTAAAGGATCGACGGCGATCCTCGGCCTTTCCGCCTTTTACCATGATTCGGCGGCCGCCTTGATCATCGACGGCGAAATCGTGGCGGCGGCGCAAGAGGAGCGTTTTTCCCGCCTCAAGCACGATCACCGCTTTCCCCTTCACGCGATCCGTTACTGTCTTGCCGAAGCGGGGCTCGAAGCGGCCGATCTCGATTATGTCGGTTTTTACGACAAGCCCCTCGCCAAGCTCGATCGTCTCGTCGAGACCTTTACGGCTTTCGCGCCTCGCAGTTTTGCCTCCTGGCTCGAGGCTTTGCCGCTCTGGCTCCAATCGCGGCTTCACCTTCGCCGCGAGATGGACCGCGCCTTCGCCGGCCGCTTCGCCGGCCAATATGCCTTTGCCGACCACCACGAGTCGCATGCCGCAAGCGCCTTTTTCCCTTCGCCTTTCGAAGAGGCTGCGATCCTCACTTTCGACGGCGCCGGAGAGTGGTCGACCTCGACCTTGGGCTTTGGCAGAAAGAACCGCTTGCGCCTTTCGCATGAAATCCGCTTTCCCCACTCTCTCGGCCTCCTTTACAGCGCTTTCACCCAGTATCTCGGTTTTCGCGTCAATTCGGGCGAATACAAGGTGATGGGGCTTGCCCCTTACGGCGAGCCGCGTTTCGCCTCTCTCATTCGCGACCATCTGATCCGGATCTCAGACGACGGCTCGTTCCGGCTCGATCAAAGCTATTTCGACTATTGCGCCGGGATGCGCATGACCGCTCCCAAGTTCCACCGCCTTTTCGGCGGCCCGCCGCGCGCGCCCGAGTCGTTTCTTTCGCAAAAAGACATGGACCTCGCGGCCTCGGTTCAGGCGGTGTGCGAAGAGGTGATGCTCAAGGCGGCGCGCCATCTTTACGCCCGCACCGGCAGCAAAAACCTGGTCATGGCCGGCGGCGTTGCGCTCAATTGCGTCGCCAATGGCCGGATCATGCGCGAAGGGCCGTTCGAGGCGCTTTGGGTTCAACCGGCCGCCGGCGACGCCGGAGGAGCCTTGGGCGTCGCTCTTCTCGTCTGGCACCACATATTGGCGCAGCCGCGCAGCCCCAACCCTTCCGACTCGCAAAAGGGCTCCCTTCTCGGGCCCCGTTTCGACGAGAGCCAAATCCGCCACGTTCTCGATGCGGCGGGAGCTTCCTATGAGATCCTCGGCGACGACGAGTTGATCGAAAGCGCCGCAAACCTTCTCGCCGCCGGCAAGGTCGTCGGCTGGTTCGACGGCCGTTTGGAGTTCGGGCCGCGCGCTTTGGGGTCGCGTTCGATCCTCGGCGACGCGCGTTCGACGAGGATGCAATCGACGATGAACCTCAAGATCAAATTCCGCGAATCCTTTCGTCCCTTTGCGCCGAGCGTTCTCGCAGAAGACGCCGCCAAATATTTCGATCTCGACCGGGAGTCGCCTTACATGCTTCTGGTGGCGCCCGTCCGGGGCGAGCGGCGCAAGGTTCCGGCAGAGGGCGAAAAGGCTTTGATCGCGGACCCTGACCTGAGGAAGCGCGTCAACCTCGCGCGCTCCGACATCCCCGCCGTCACCCATGTCGATTATTCGGCGCGGGTGCAGACGGTAAACGCCGAAAGAAACGGCCGCTATTATCGGCTCATCAGGCGCTTCAAGGAAAAGACCGGTTGCGCGGTCGTCGTCAACACCAGCTTCAACATCCGCGGCGAGCCAATCGTAGCGCGGCCGCAAGACGCATTACGCTCTTTTCTGGCGACCGATATGGACGCTCTCGTTCTCGGAAACGCGCTTCTCTTCAAGGACCGCCAGGACGCGTCTTCGGCGGCCGAAACGGAAGAGTACAAGAAATCATTCGCGCTCGATTGAGGCTTTTATGCATAAACGAGCAAAATTCCTACTTGCCGCGCTTTATCCCTTGCTTGTCGCGGCCTTCGCGCTCAATCGCGTTCTCGGCAAAGACCCTTTGCGCCTGCGCGCCAACGTCGCGGGCGGCTGGATCGAGCGCCGCGGCGAGCCCGACCTTGCCTCCTATTTCTGCGAAGGGTCGCTCTCGGAAGGCGCGGGACCTTGGAGCGCGGGGCGCATCGTCGCCGCGATCATCCGTTTCTGCGCGCGGTTTTTCCGCCCGCCGGAGGCCGCGAGAACCGGGGCCTATGCCGCCGCCGCAGAACGCGAAAAAAGGATCCCGGACGAGGTCTATACGCTGTGGTGAGCGTTTCGCGGGAACCGCAGGTGAAGAACGACAAACGGCGGGTTCGCCAAGAAGAACCGCGCGAAGGGGCGCAGCCGGTTGCGAGGCTCCAATACGACTCTCGCCTCGGCCACCGTTATGTCGCCGATCTCGACCTCTGGCTGCCGCGCCCGGGAGGCGGCCTTTATCACTTTGTCACCAACGCGGCGGGAATACGCGCAACGCGCGAATACGCACGCAAAAACCCGGACGGGAAAACGCGCATCGTCCTCTGCGGCGACTCGATGTCCGCAGGCCAGTTCCTTTCCAATGATGAGCGGCTTTGCGAGCAATTGGAAAGGCGGATCGAAGGCATCGAGGTCATCGATCTTTCGCTCGAAGGTTCGGGGACGGATCAGCAGCTTCTGCTTTACGAAGAGGTGGGCCTTAAATACGAGCACGACCTCGTCATCCTGATGCCGTTTCTTTCGAACATAAGGCGCAATATGGCTGAGGCGCGCCTCGCGATCGATGCGGAGAATGGGAAGCCGGTCCTGCGCCCCAAGCCCCGTTTCGAACTCGATGGGGAGAAGTTGCGCCTCCTCGAAGGTTCGGTTGCGCGCGAAACCTTTTTCTGCGAAGGCCGGGAGGCGAAGGGGGTCGAACGAACGCCCCTCTTTTTCGGTTTGAGCCGCGCCAGGATAAACGCGCTTCCGGGAGTAGGCTTTCTCAAAAAGGCCGTTTATGCGACTTTCCCTTGGGAGCCTTTCCCCGAATACCGCAAGGCCGCGTCGCCGGCCTGGAAGCTGATGGAAGCGATCATAAGGCGTTTCAAGAAAAGCGCCGGAGAGCGCCCTCTCGTTGTCGCACCGACCTTTTACGACAGTTATGTGCGGTATCGCATGGCGCGCAATTACTGGAAAAGATTTGCCTCTCTCGGCCGGGTTGCGGGCATCGAGGCAATCGATCTTCTGCCCTATTTCCGCAAGCTCGGCGCTTCGGCTTCCGGATGCTTCCAGCTCCCTTACGACATGCACTTCTCGGCCTTTGGGCACCTCGTTGCCGCAGAGGCTCTCGCAAACGAGTTGAAGTGGCGGGGCCTTCTGCGGCAATAGCCGTTCGGGCCGCAATCGATCGGCGCCGACATAGCGCCAAACCCCAGCCTCTGCGGAGCCTCCTGCCGCCATGAAGGCCTCGATCGTGATCGCCACCAAAAACCGCAAAGAAAGCCTCAGAAAGGCGATGCTTTCTGCCTTCGAGCAGGACGTCCCGGTCGAGGTCATCATCGCCGATGACGGCTCGACCGATGGCACGGGCGAGATGGTCTCGCGCGAATTTCCCGAGGCGAGGCTTTGCCGGACCGAGGCCTCTTTCGGCTGCGTCGCACAGCGCAATCGCTGCGCGGTCCTCGCATCCGCCGATATCATCGTTTCGATCGATGACGACGCCGTCTTTTCTTCGCCCCGCGTCGTAAAAGAGACCCTCGCGGCCTTTACCCACCCTCG
>JAJYIC010000137.1 GCA_021790295.1 Pseudomonadota bacterium
TCTTCCGCGAGCGGGATCTCCTCGCTTATGCCTCTCTCTTGCGGCAGGAGGCGCCCGCGATGAAGGCGGCCGATCCGGCAATCGCGATTTACGCGACCGGGGATTGGACCCGCCCGCAAGAGCTGGCGGCGCTCGCCCGGCTTGTCGGCAAAGCCGCGTGGTCGTCGGTGGACGGGATTTCGATCCACAGCTATTGCGGCCCCCGTTCCGAGGAGCGGCGCTGCGCGCGCATCCCCGATCGGGTCCGGGCCATCCGATCGGTTACCGGCAAAGCCAAGATCTTCGACTCCGAATGGGCGGTCGGCAGGCGGCTGAGCCGGGGGGATTTCGGCATTCGCAATGCCAATGAAACGATCTTCGCGCTCCAGGATCTCGCCTTTGCAGATATGACCGCGGCAGCCTACTGGCCGCCGGTCAAACGCGTGGCGGCGACGGCATTGGTCGCCGCGGATTATTCGCAAGCCTCGACGACGGGCGCGGCTTTCGGCTGGATGGCCCGGTTTTACCGCGGCGAAGCGCTGGAGACGCGGGGAGACATGGCGGCGGTCGCGGCCAAGGACGGCCCGGACGTGACCGTTTTCGTGCCGAGCGAGACGAGCGGACCGAGGACGGTGCGGATCCCTTTGGCGAATACGGGATTGGACCGCGTGGTCTCCGCGCAAGTGTTGCACTCTCCCTCTCCCGACGATCGGCGAATGGCGCCGGACTTCGGCGCGAGCCCGTTGCCGGTCCTGCTGAAACGCGGCGCCGGCGGCACGGCATGGGCGCAGTTTGTCGTCAATCCCGCAACCCCGCACCGCGGATCGAGTTGGGAAATCGCGCGGGTCACATTGCGGTGATCGAAAAATTTCGCGGCAAGAGCGGGGTTGCGGTCCAAGGCCGTGAGCGCGGCTCTCCTCCTATTGCTCGGGCAGGAGGAGAGGCAGCAGAGGATGCTGGCGGAAGTCGAAATCGTTCAACAGATCGCCAACCGGGATCGGCAGTCCGGTCGATCGGTCGTAGACTTTGGTCAGCGCCTCGCGCACGTCCGGTCGCGGATCGGGCCGGCCGTCGGTGTTGGGATCGAGCCGCGCCGAATGGAGGAACAGGTCCTCGATAAAGCGATTGTAAGCGTCGAAACTCATGACCTGGTGATCGATCGTCCCGCTTCTGGCCCAGGGCGAGACGATCAGCCCCGGTACCCGCAGTCCGTAACCGAGAATCTGGCTGTTCCGCTCTTCCGAGATCGGCGGCGCGACGTGATCGTAGAAGCCGCCCCAATCGTCCCAGGTGACGAAGATCGCGGTATCCCGCCAATAGCGCGATTGCGCGACGGCGTTGATCATGGACACCACATACAACATCCCGGTCTTTAGATTATGCGGCGGATGCTCGCTGATGTAGCCGCTCGGCGCCAGCCAGGCGACGTTCGGCAGCGTGCCGTCCTGCAGATCGGTGAGGAAGCGATTGACGAGGACGATGTGATCGCCTTCGTATTGCGGATCGGCCGCCGCGGCCGCCTTGAAGGTCGAAAAGAAAGGGAACGGGTTCCACGCCCCGGGCACGCCCGGTTTGAGCTGGTCGAGGGCGCAATCGGCGCCCTTTCGATCGAGGCAATCGGCCTGCTCTCCCGGCGCCAGGTAGTACCTCCAGGAGACGTTCGCCCGATCGAGCAGCCAGGCAATACTGGTCCACGGCATCGTCAGCTTCCACGACCTCGGCCGCCCGAACTTGCGGAACCGCATCCTGGCGTCGCTGAGACAGCCTCGCGGATCGCGAGGGTCCGGGCAATCGGCGCTCCACTCAGAAGCGAGGTACAAATGCACCGGAAAGCTCCATGAGGGGACCGATTGGAAGAGGTGATCCTGGAGCACGAAGTTCCTGGCATAAGCCCAGTATTGCGGGATCTCCGCAGCGGTGTGGTAGGCGACCGCATCGTGGATCCTGATGCCGGGGCAGAATCCGGGCTTGGGCTTGTGGCAGCCGGGCCGCCCCCCGGTCTGCTGGTAGATGAACCCGTCCATCCTTCCCCCGTCGATGTCCGCGAGCGCATCCGCGTACTGGTGGGAAGCGCCCGCATTGTCGAGGTGAGTGTCGTGAAACGGCACCTTGCAGCCGAGGTTCGGGTGGCGCGGATCGAACGGCACGCAGAGGGCGATCTTGCCGTGGGAGTTTCGCGGGAAACCGTCGGCGCCCGGATAGGTGCCGAAATAATGATCGAAGGAGCGGTTCTCCTGCATGATGATGATGACGTGGTGCAGCCGCGCGCGGGCCTCCTGCAACGGCCCGGCGTGCGCGGCTGCAAGGCCCGCGACCATCATGACGGCGACAAGAAACCGGCGCATCGAAACCGCTCCCTTCGGCGACCGGCGCTGCCCGAGGCGGCTTTTGCCAAGCCGTTTCGATTGGAGGAGCATTGGCGAGCATAGACCCGAGTAACGATAATGATGCTCCAAAGGGGGATTGACAATCCCGTGGCAAGGGCCCCGGATCGCGACCCCCCGTTCCGGCCCGAAGGGCCTCGCCCCTCCTTGGGGCTCCCGCGGCGGCGAGGGCGCGGATTGACATGGATCAAACCGGCGCGCGGGGTTCGGGAGGAGGCTCTTTTCGGGGCTTGACAGGCTAACCGGTAAATCAGTACTATAATACCAGAATACCCCGCGCCGGGCGAAAGATCTTGAGGCGACCGTCGCAGGGGCGCCAAGCCGGCTGCCGCGCCAAGCCTTTTGCCGCAAGGCGTTGCGCAGAAATAAGAGGATCCTCGCCATGCCCGACACCCTCGACGTCGCCGCCAGGACAAAGCCGGCCGCGCTCAAGGAGCACACCCTTCTGCCCGAGTTTTCCTCTCCCGGCGTCCGCTTCGAAAAGCGCCCGGCGAAAACCCCCGACGGCGCCCTCGTTGCCGGGCTTTCGAACGCCTGGATCACCCTCGACAACGCGAAAGAGTTCAATTCCTACACGACGGAGATGGTGAAAGGCGTGATCCTCGCCTTCCGCGCGGCAAGCGCGGCGCGCGATGTCGTCGCCGTCGTCTTTACCGGCGCCGGCGACAGGGCCTTTTGCACCGGAGGCAACACCCGGGAATATGCCGAATACTATGCCGGAAACCCCCAGGAATACCGGCAATACATGCGCCTTTTCAACGATATGGTCTCGGCGATCCTCTGCTGCGACAAGCCCGTAGTCTGCCGCGTCAACGGCATGCGCATCGGCGGCGGGCAGGAGATCGGCATGGCCTGCGATTTTACGATCGCCCAGGATCTCGCCCGTTTCGGACAAGCGGGACCGAAGCATGGCTCCGCCCCGGTCGGCGGCGCAACCGATTTCCTCCCTCTCCTCATCGGCGCCGAAAGGGCGATGGAAGCGGGGACCTTGTGCGAACCCTGGTCGGCGCACAAGGCCTATCGCCTCGGGCTCATTTCCGATATCGCGCCGGCGCTCAAGGTCGATGGAGAATTCGTTGCGAACCCTCTCGTCGTCACCGACCGGTATTGCGACGAATGGGGGCGAATCGTCCACGGCGAAGGGAAAGAGGGCGCCGCCCTCGCCGAAGGAAAGGCGTTCCTGGCGCGCGGCCGCATCGATCTCTCCCGTCTCGACGACAAGATCGAGGCGCTTTGCGCAAAGCTGCTTTTGACCTTCCCCGAATGTCTCACCAAAACCTTCGAGGAATTGAGAAAGCCGAAGATCGACGCGTGGAACCGCAACAAGGAGAATTCGCGCGCCTGGCTTGCCCTCAACATGATGACCGAGGCCCACGCCGGTTTCCGCGCTTTCAACGAAGGGCCGAGAGAGGCGCGCGAGATCGATTTTGTCGCTTTGCGCCGCTCTCTGGCCGAGGGCGCGCCGTGGACGGAAGAACTGATCGAAAGCCTTGTTCCGAAAGGGGGAGAGGGGCGATGAGGGAGGATTCGCCCGCTCTCGAAACCTGGCTCGAAGAGGAAGGCGCGCTGTTGCGCCTGCGCCTTTCGCGGCCGAAGGCCAACATCATCGACGCCGAGATGACGGCCGCTCTCGACCGCGCTCTCCAAACCCATCTTTCGCGCGCCGGACTTCTGGCCGTTCTGATCGATGCGGAAGGACCGAATTTCAGTTTCGGCGCAAGCGTCGAAGAGCATCTTCCCGAACGTTGCGCGGCGATGCTCAAAGGCTTCCACTCTCTTCTCTTGCGCCTTCTCGAAGCGCCGGTTGCGGTTCTGGTGGCGGCCCGCGGGCAATGCCTCGGCGGCGGGCTCGAACTGGCGCTTGCCGCAAACCTTTTCTTTCTTGCCCCAGACGCGAGGCTCGGACAGCCCGAAATCAAGCTCGGCGTGATCGCGCCGGCGGCTTCTGCGCTTCTGCCGGAGAAGATCCCCCTTGCCGCCGCCGAGGATCTTCTTTTGTCGGGCCGCAGCATCGGCGCCGAAGAGGCGCGCTCTTTGGGGCTTGCGGGGGGCGTTGCCCTAGAGCCCGAAAAGGCGGCCCTCGCCTGGTTCAAGGAGCATCTTGCCGGGAAAAGCGCCGCCGCCCTCTATTTTGCCCGGAAAGCGGTGCGCCTCGAGCTGGCGGCGCGCGTCAGCCAAAAGCTCGCGGCCATCGAAAGGCTTTATCTCGAAGAATTGATGGCGACGCGCGACGCGAAGGAAGGGCTCAACGCCTTTCTCGAAAAAAGGCGCCCACGCTGGGAGCATCGCTAACGATGGCAACCGAGCCTCTCATCGCCTTTTGCCAAAGCCTTTTCGACGACCTCGATTTCGCTTATGCGCGGCAGTGGAAAGCGGCTTCGCGCGGGCGCCGGGTCGTCGGCTACATGCCCTTTTACGTCCCGCGCGAACTGATCCACGCCGCCGGGGCTCTGCCTTTGGGCGTTCTCGGCGGAGGCGACCAGCTCGAGGTGATCCAGGGCGACGCCTATTACCAGAGCTATATCTGCCGCATCCCGCGTTCGACCATCGAACTCGCCCTTTCCGGCCGGCTCGATTTTGTCGACGCGATGCTTTTCCCCAGCATTTGCGACGTCATACGCAACCTTTCGGGAATGTGGAAGCTCATGTTCCCGAAAGTGAAAAGCCGGTATTTCGATCTTCCCCAGAATTATCGCGACGATGTCGGAGGCGCCTTTTACATCGAGGAACTTCACGAGCTGAAACGCATGCTCGAAGAATTGAAAGAGGGCGAGATCGGCGCCGAAGAAATCCGCGCCTCGATCGCCCTTTACAACGAAAACCGCCGCCTCGTGCGCGCGGTTTATGCGCTGCGCGCCAAAGAGCCGTGGAAGGCGCCCTCTGCGGAAGTGTATCTTTTGATGCGCGCCGGGATGATCCTTCCGGTCGAAGAGCATTCGCGCCTTTTGCGGGAATATCTCGAAGCGGCCGGCGCGGAAGATCGCCCGCGGCGCGACAATTCGCGCGTCGTCGTTGTCGGCGCCTTTTGTGAACAGCCTCCCTTGAACCTCATCAAATCGATCGAGCTTTCCGGCTGTTACATCGTCGACGACGATTTCATGCTCGTCAACCGCTGGGAAAAGGCGGATGTGCCCGAGGAAGGCGATCCGCTTTACGCCCTTGCCCTTTCCTATCTCCACAATTCCGGCGACACCTCGGCCAAATACGAGCCGGACCCCGAGAAAAAGGGGCTTTATCTGGTCGAAGCGGTGAAAAGGAGCGGCGCCGAAGGGGTCATCATGGCGATGCCGAGCTTTTGCGATCCGGCGCTTCTCGAACGGCCGATGCTGCAAGCCGTTCTCGCGCGCCACGGCATCCCCTACATCGCCTTCAAATATGCGGAGAATTCCGGGCAGATGCAGCCGATACGCGAGCAGGCCGGAACCTTTGCCGATTCGATCAAGCTGTGGAGCGAAGGATGAGCGCGATGGCGGTAAAAGAGGCGGTCAAGGAAGCCTCGATGCTCAAGCAAAAGGAGATGATCGCCGGCAATTACGAACGCCTCGCCACCGCCAGAGAGGAAGGGCGGAAGGTCGTCTCGACCTTTGTTCCGGGAAACCTCAACGAACTCATCATGTGCTTCGACATGGTCAACAATTTGCCGGAGATCAACGCCATCCAGAACGCCATGCGCAAGAAGACGGGAGCCCTCATCCTCGAAGCCGAAAAGCGCGGCCAGTCCGAAGACGTATGCACTTACGTCAAGGCCGATCTCGGCATGCTCGCCAAAGGCAATCTCGGCCCCGACGGAAGGCCTCTTCCCGATCCCGACCTTCTGCTTCTCTCCTATACGGGCTGTTTCACCTTTATGAAATGGTTCGAGCTTTTGCGCCAGCAGTACGGCTGCGAGACGGCGATGCTGCATGTGCCTTACGAAGGGGAAGGGCGGCTTTCCAAAAACATGCGCGACTATGTCGTCAAGCAGTTGAAGGAAGAGGTCATCCCCAAGCTCGAACGGGTAAGCGGGGTCAAGTTCGACATCGACCGCCTTCGCCAATACCTCAAGGAATCGGCAAAGGCCGAAGAGGATTTTGTCTGGGTCCTCGAATCGGCAAAGCACAAGCCTTCGCCGATCGACGCCTATTTCGGCGGCGTCTATTACATCGGGCCGATTTTCACCGCTTTTCGCGGCACCGAAGACGCAAGCCTTTACTACCGCCTTTTGCGAGGGGAGATCGAAGAGCGCCTCGAACAAAGGCTCGGGCCCGTCACCCCCGACGGCGAGATCCACGAAGAGCGCTATCGGCTTGTCGTCGAGGGCCCTCCCAATTGGACGAGCTTCCGCGATTTCTGGAAGATGTTTTACGACGAAGGCGCGGTCGTCGTCGCCAGCACCTACACCA
>JAJYIC010000138.1 GCA_021790295.1 Pseudomonadota bacterium
CCGATTAGGGAATGCTCTTGTCGCGCCCGTCATCGCCTATGTTCCCGAAGGCCGCATCCATCCGCCGACCGGCCATATGGGTTTCCCGGGCACGATCACGATCCCGATCGGATCTTTCGAAGGCCTTCTCGAAGGGGCGGCGCGCAGCATGAAAAGCGCGGGCTTCCGCGACATCGTCTTTATCGGCGATCACGGCTCCTATCAGAGGGAACTGAAGATCGTCGCCGACCGCCTCGACCGCCGCTGGGCCAAGACGGCGGTGCGCGCGCATGCGATCCTTGAATATTATCGCGCGAGTTATCAGGGATTTAATCACCTTCTCGAACGGCGCGGCTACAAGCCCGCCGAGGTCGGGACCCATGCCGGGCTCGCCGACACGTCCTTGCTGCTTGCGGTCGCGCCTTCTCTCGTGCGCATGGACGTCCTTCACTCCGGGGTCAAATTCGGCGCCAAGGATGGCGTCTACGGCGATCCGCGGCGAGCAAGCGCGGCTCTCGGAGAACTCGGGGTCAAAATGATCATCGAGCACACCGTGGCGGCGATCAAAAAAGCCGTCGCACGCCGCTGAGGTCAGGGGAAAAGGGGCGTCGATGAACGTGAAGAGAAAGCATCTTGGTCTTTTGCCGGGGTTGCTCGCCGGGGTGTTGCCCGGGGTACTCATCCTGCTTTTGCCGGCGCTCGCAACCGGCGCGGGGATCAAGACGATCCCCGCAATGCCGCCGGTTATCGACCCGAACAACCTTTATAGCGAGGCCGGGGCCGGCATGATGAGCCCGGCGGTCGCCGGCGACCCGACCCGCGTTTACGTCCCCGAGGTGCGTTCCGACGAAGTCTCCGTGATCGACCCGAAAAGCCTCAAGCTGGTCGATCGCTTCAAGGTCGGGCCGCAGCCTCAGCATATCGTGCCCTCTTACGATCTGAAGACTCTTTGGGTCACCAACAACGCCCGCGTCGGCGAACAGGGGAGCCTCACGCCGATCGATCCCAAGACCGGCAAGCCCGGCCCTTCGATCCCCGTTCCCGATCCTTACAACATGTATTTCACCCCGGACGGGAAATCCGCGATCGTCGTTGCGGAAAGGCTCAAAAGGCTCGATTTTCGCGATCCGAAGACTTTCAAGCTGCAAACTTCCGTCGCGACGCCGGATTGCCCCGGCATCGACCACGGCGACTTTTCGATCGACGGTCGTTATGCGATCTTTACCTGCGAATATGGCCTGGGCGGGCTCGTCAAAGTCGACATTCTGCGGCGCAAGGTTGTCGGCATTCTTCATCTTCCCCGCAAAAGCGCCCTCCAAGACATACGCGTCTCGCCCGACGGCAAGCTTTTTTATGTCGCCGATCTTCTCGGGGGCGGGGTTTGGCTCGTCGACGGCAAGGCCTTCAAGGTTGTCGGCTTCATCCGCACCGGGATCGGCGCGCACGGGCTTTATCCGAGCCGGGACGCAAGAGAGCTTTATGTTTCGAACCGCGGCTCGACCCTTTACCCGCCGGGCCGGCCGCATGGCAAAGGGCGAGTTGCCGTCATCGACTTCGCAACGCGGCGGGTGATCGAGACCTGGCCGATCCCCGGAGGGGGAAGCCCCGACATGGGAAACCTCAGCGCCGGCGGAGGCCATCTCTGGCTTTCCGGGCGCTTCGACAGTGCCGTCTACGATATCGACACCAAAAGCGGAGCCGTCGCAGAGATCAAGGTGGGGCTCGAACCGCATGGCCTCACTTTGTGGCCGCAGCCCGGTCGCTATTCCCTCGGCCATACCGGCAACATGCGGTAGCCTCAGGTTTTGGGCGCGCGTTTTGGGGATGCGCTTGATGGCTGCGGTTTTGTCTCTTTTTGCGGAGCTTTGTTTGGCCCCGGCCGCGGCGGCGAGGAGATAAGCGAAAATGCCGAGACGGCAGCGCCCGCAGGCCCCGCCGCGACAGGCTTCCGGTGAAGGTGCGGGGCGCAAAGACTCTGCGCCCGATCGTCACACCTCGAAGCGGGAAGAAGGTCAATCCCTGGCCGGGGTCGTCGGCCATTTTGTCCATGGTTTGGGGTTTCTCTTCCTTGCGGCGGCGGCGATTGCCGCTCTCGGCCAGATATTCTGGGTCGTCGCGGCGGCGATGGCGGGTCTTTCCGCGATGTCTCTGCGCGACGGCTGGCGCGGCCTCAGGCAATATCGCAACGCCCGCAAGGCGTGATAAAGAAGGCACCCGCTTGCCGGCGCAATCCGGGCTTGAGAGGAGAAGAGGGACTATGACTTTGAGTGCAGAGGATCGCGATCTTTCGGCTCCGGGCGCGGCCCGGCGCGATTTCCTCCTCCTTCTCTCCGGGGCGCTCGGCGTCGTCGGCGCCGCCACCGCGCTGTGGCCGTTTATCGACTCGATGAACCCGGCCGCCGATGTGATCGCCGCCGGGGCGCCGATCGACATCGATCTGTCTCCGGTAAAGCCGGGACAGCAGATCATCCTCGCTTGGCGAAGTCGGCCGGTCTTTATCGTGCACCGCACCCCGGCCGAACTCGAAAAGCTGAAAGCGCCGCAGAACCTGCGGCTTTTGCGCGACCCCAATTCGGCTGTGAACCAGCAACCCCCTTACGCCAGGAACTGGCACCGTTCGATCCTGCCCGAATATCTCGTGGTCGTCGGCATTTGTACGCATCTCGGCTGCATACCGGATTTCCGGCCAAAGCTCGGCGGGTCTTTGGGGCGGGGTTGGCCGGGCGGCTATTTCTGTCCCTGCCACGGTTCCAAATACGATCTTGCGGCCCGCGTCTTTACCGGGGTGCCGGCGCCTTACAATCTGCCGGTCCCGCCCCACCATTATCTCGACAAGACGACGATCCGGATCGGCGAAAACCCGAAAGGCTCCGCCTGGGAGTTTGCCTCGATCGAGCAGATCTGAGAGGCGGCTTTTGCGGCAAGGAGGGCTTGCCGCGGCGCGGTCCTTCGAAGATAGGCGCCAAACAGAGCGGTGACGGCGGGCGCGAACTCGGTTATCATCGAAAAACGCGCGGCGCCTTGGCGTGGAGGCTTTCGCTCGCCGCAGGCGAGCGCGGCGGGATCTGGTGCATCTTCTACCGCAACGGGTTTTGTTCTCGGGTGAGATCATGATCGGCCCTCCGGGATTGCCGAAATCCGGCCGCCGGGTCTTCTCCTTTGGCGGCTCTTCCGCAAAAAAAGGGAGCGCGCGCTCGCGGCGTTGGCGCCACGCGTGGAAATGGATCCTTGGTCTTTATCTCGCAGGGGTCGTCGCGCATATGAGCCACCACCTCGCCTTCGACCTGCCGAAAGGGATCGACCCGTCGTTCAGCGAGGCTTTGGCGAATGTTCCCGTGAGCTTCGCCTGGCCTGCCGATCTGATCGGCACGCTCATCCAGTTGAGCTGACCGTTCAGCGCTTCTTTTGGCCGCCTTTGGGCGCCGGCCCGAAGCCTCGGCGGCGCCGCCTGAGGATGCTCAAGCCCAGCACTCCGAAGACAAGAAGGCCGGCGACAACGCGCAAGAGAAGAGGGCGCGCCAAATAAGCTTTGCCGGAAGGCTCTCTGCCGACCCGCACCATGACTCGCGCGACCTCGCCCCCGCCCGAAGCCTCCGCGGTCCAGAAGCCCTTTTTGTCGGCGGGAAAGGAGAAGTCTCCTTTGGCGTCGGTATGACCGGTCAGAACCGGCTTTGCGCTTTGTCCCGGTGCGAAAACGCGCACCGGCGCCTTTGCCAACGGCTCTCCTCGAGGGGTCGCGAAATGGACTGTTACCTCGTGTTTTGCGAACAGATCGAAGGCGAAAGAAGGGCGGGAAGGTGCCGCGAAGAGGGCCAAAGAGAAAAGCAGAAAAGCGCCGAGCAATGGCCGCGGCCGCAGGCCAAGGGCGGCAAAAAGCCTTTTCCGGCGCGCCTTCAGGGGCGTCATGCCGGCGGCCAAAGGGAAGGCCGCTCTTTTTCTCGTAACAGGCTTCGTGAGATGCGCGCCCCTTCGAGGATGCATTACCGCGGCGGCCCCGCCCCCTTTATAGTCGGCCCCGCAACCCGGTTCACGCGAGGAGCAGGAGCATGGCATTTACGGTCCAGCATGTGCATATCAAAACCCGCGATCCGAAGGCGACGATGCAGTTCTACATCGACAATTTCGGCGCCAAGCCATTGGGCGAGATCCCCGGTCGCGGCTTCCGCGTTAGTCTCGCAGGCTTGCAGCTCAACATCACCACCCTGATCGCAGTGCAAAACCACGAACAGCACTACGGCATCGAGCACATCGCCGTCGAAACCGAGGATTACGCGGGCTCTCTTGCGGCTTTGCGCAAGAACGGCGTGCGCATTCTCGAAGAATTGGAAGGGACGGGCGGGCACAAGGTCTGTTTTCTCGAAGCGCCGGACGGGGCGCAGTTGGAGGTGATCGAAAAGGGCTAAACGCCGCAAGAGGCCTGTGCGTTGCGCTCCCTTCCAAGGGTTGGGCGCGCAACGGGCGAGGAGGGAAGGGCGTTTCAGGCGGCGGGAGGAACGCTAAACGCAAAGATCGTGCCGCCTTCGGGGTTGGCCTCGGCGACCAGCCGGCCGCCATGCGCTTCGACGATCGAGCGGCAGATGGAAAGGCCGACCCCCATCCCCTGCGGCTTTGTCGTGACGAATGGCTGGAAGAGATGGTCGGCGATCTCGGGGGCGATGCCGGGGCCGGTATCGACGACGCGGATGCTGACCATCCCGTTTTCCCCGCGCCCGGCGACGATCGTCAGCTCGCGGCGCGCAGAGCCTTCCATCGCCTCGATCGCGTTGCGCGTCAGATTGACCACGACCTGCTGGATCTGCACCTTGTCGACCAGCACCGAAGGGAGGTCAGGTTCGAGGCGAAGCTGAACCTTGACGCCGCGTTCGCCTGCGCCGATGAGGGCGAGAGCGCTCGCCTCTTCGACCAGCTTGCCGACGTCGTGGGCTTGCTGTTCCCTTTCGCCTTTTCTGAGGAACTCGCGAAGCCGGCGCAGGATGTCGATGGCGCGGGCGATTTGGGCCGCGACATTGTCGGCGATATCGCGCACCCTCGCGGCGCTTTCCCTGGAAAGAACGGGAGGGGCGGGCGGAAGATCGCGGCTCTTGTCGGCGCTTTCCGCCGCGCTCGCCGTCTCCCCTTTGTCCCCGGCGGCAAGAAGGCGGCGGATGACCTGGCAGTAACTGGTTGCGGCGGTGAGGGGCTGGCTGACCTCGTGAGCAAGGGCAGAGGCCATCTGCCCCATCTCGGTCAGGCGGGTAACATGGGAAAGCTCGGCCTGCAATTCCTGTAGCCGCTGCTCCGTGCGTTGCCGCTCGGAGAGATCGCGGACGAAACCGGTGAAAACGCGCTGCCTTTCTCCTTTCACCTCGCCGACCGCAAGCTCTAAGGGAAAGATGGTGCCGTCCTTGCGCTGGCCCGCGACCACCCGTCCGACGCCGATGATGTGGCGCTCTCCGGTGGCGAGATAGCGGGCGATGTAACGGTCGTGGTTTTGGCGGTGAGGGGAGGGCATCAGCATGTTGACGCTGTGGCCGATGACCTCGCCCGCGGCGTAGCCGAACATGCGTTCGGCGGTGGTGCTGAAGGATTGCACGATCCCGCCCTCGTCGATGACGACCATGCCGTCCGGGACGGTGTCGAGGATCGAGCGCAAATGGGCTTCTCGTTCGAGAAGCGCGCGTTCGGAGGTCTTTGCCGCGGTGATGTCGCGGGCGATCTTGAGAGCGCCGCTGACGCGGCCCAAAGACTCGACTATCGGCCGTACCGTCAAGGCGATCCAGATGACGGAACCGTCCTTTCTGCACCTTTCGGTCTCGAAACGCTCGATGCTCTCGCCGCGGCCGATGCGTTCGAGGATGAGCGGCACTTCCTCCGCCCGCCAGGGCGGGCTCAAAGCGGAAACCGGACGGCCGAGGATCTCGGCGGCGGTGTAGCCGAAGATGCGCTCGGCGCCTTTGCTCCAGAGCGTGACGGTGCCGTCGAGCGTCTTGCCGACGATCGCATCCTCGGAAGCCTCGAGAACCGCGGCGAAAAGGCTCCTATCCTCCCCTTCCGGCCGCTCCCGCTCGCTTTTGTCCATGTCCCGCCGACTTTCGACCGCCATGCTCCGCGCGGATCTCGCAATCCCTTCTAATCTCCCCGCAGGCCGCAATCAAGCGGCCGGGCCGGACCAATCCCCAGCGTCCGGGAAGGAATTCTCGCCGCCCGTTTGCATCCTGCGAAGGCGGCGGATGCGTTCCTCGGTCGCCGGGTGATCGCGCAACAGCTCGGGCAGACGCAAGACGGCAAAGCCGCCGCGCAGTAGCCTTTGTTCGCGGCGGCGGATCTTGGCGAGGGCGTTGGCGAGGCCCTGCGGGTCGCCGGTCAAAAGCGCGGCTTCGAGATCGGCCTCGCCTTCGCGTTCCCGCGAAAGGGCGAGATGCAAAAGGCCGAGCCCGAAAGGGGCGGCGGCGAAAAGAAGGAGCGGCAGAAACGGCAGCGAACGGGCGGAAACCCAGCGCAAAAACAGGTTCAGGAAGATCAGGAAAAACGCGAAACGGGAGAGAAGCCCGGTCAGGCGCCGGGCGATCATGGCGAGCTGCAAAAGGGCGAGGTCGTGATTTTTGAGGTGGACGATCTCATGGGCGAGAACGCCTTTGATCTCGCGCAAGGAAAGCTCGCGCGCGAGGCCCGCGGAAAGGACGATCGCCGCCTCTCCCTCGCGGCCGAGGGTGAAGGCGGCCGGGAAACGTCCGCCGACGAAATAGAGAACGTGCGCCTCGGAGAGGCCGGCGCGGC
>JAJYIC010000139.1 GCA_021790295.1 Pseudomonadota bacterium
AGCCCGATAAAAGATCCGCAGCCTCCGGTGGCGCGGGGTTTCGAAACGCAAAAGGCCCGAAAGCATCGCTTCGAGGCTGCCGTTGTCGCCCGGCAGGATGAGAGCAAGGCGGTCCTTTTGCTTCAGATAAGGAGCGAGTTCTTTTGCCAGATTCCAGACGAGAGGCTGCGGCATAACGAGGTCGAAGCGCAGGGTCTTTGCAAATCCGATCGGCGCGAGAAGAGCGAGAGCAAGCATCGCCCCGCCGAGAGCGCGAAGCCTTTTCTCGCTGAAGCCCCGCAAAAGACCGAGATCGCGCGCGGCAAGGGCGAGAGCCAGCACAAGGACGAGGGAGAGTTGCGCGTTGTAACGGAAAAAGGAATGCGCCGCGGCGCTCATCACGGGCGCAAATACGGCGACATAGGTGAAGAACACAAAGCCGTTATAAAAGATGAAAAGAACGGCAAAAAAGACGAGGAGCCGGGTCGTCGCCGTCCACCCTTGCCGGCGCAGGAAAACCGGGATGAGAGCGAATAGAATGGCGACGGCGGCAAAATACCAGGCCCTCGCCCACGCCGCCCAAAGCGCGCTCGAAAGCGCCTCGGGAATCTCCCGCCAATTCCACAACGAGAACGGCAAAAGGCGCAATTCCGCGACCCCGGCGCCCGCCATGTGATAACGCCAGATCGCAAAAAGAGCCGCGGCGGCAAGGGCGGCGCCGGCAAGAAAGCGGAATAGCGCCCGCCGCCTTGCCGCGCCTTCCGCCAAGCCGGTGAGAAACGCGGCAAAGAGAAGTGCGACGACGAGCCCCACCCCCGACTGTTTGGCGTTGATCATCGCCGCCAGAACCAAGGCGAGAGGGAAAAGCGCGCGCGGCTTTTCCCCCGCCGCAAGATCGCCCTCGCCTTCGTTGATGAGGATCGCCGAACAAAGGGCCGTCACTGCAAGCGCGCTTTCCCCGTAAGAAGCAAAATTGACGCGCGGCACAAAACCGGGGTTGAAAAGCGTCGCCAACAGCAACCCGATCGCGGTCAGCGTCCAGGAAGGGGGCTCATCCGCCGCTCCCTTATCGCCTTTAAGAGCGCGCGCGATCATAAGCCCCGCCACCAGCGTCAGCATGACATTGACAAGCGACATGCCCGAGGCCGGAAAACCGGGATTCAAAAACGAGCCGAGAAAACTCAAGAATTGCGTGTTGTAAGGCGCGCCCGGAAGATAGGAATAGGAGGGCGGCAATCCCTTTGCCGGAAAACGCCCGTAATCGACGAGATAAAACGCGTTCGGCAACAGGTTGAGAAAGCTGTCGGGCTGCGACGGCCGGATCGGCGCGATTACGAGCCAGAGCGGCAGGGAAAGGGCGAGCATGCGCAAAAGCGCGGCAACGGCGCCGCGCTCCGGCCGGCCCCTCCAAAAGGCGGGCAGAAGAAGCGCGGCGAGGACAAAAGCAAAAAGAGGGGCGTAAAGAGGAAAAGGCGAAAAGACCCCCCAAACCGTCAGCCACAAAGAAAGCGCGCCCCAGCCGCAGAGAATCGCGATCTCGGGAGCCGCTGAAACGAGCCCACTTCCGGCAAGAAAAAGAACGGCGCCGACGCCCCAACAGCTTAGAAGCCCGGTAAGATCCCCCAAGAGCTCTCCGGGGGCCGGCAGATAAGGGCTCACCCCAGACCCGATCCGCCGGCCGGCGTCAAAGCCATGCCCGAGAGAGCGCGCGCTTCGGCAAATACGCGCTCGACCGGAAGAAGAGAAAGATCCCCTTCCCGCAAAACCCTCACCATAGGGCCCCGGGGCGCGCAAAGATCGGGGTCAGACGCCGCCGAAAAAAGCACGACCACAGGCGTCGCGCTCGCGGCGGCGAGATGGGTCGCGCCCGTATCATTGCCGATCGCAACCGCCGCCCGGCGCGCGAGAGCGGCAAGGCTGACGATATCGGTGCGCCCGACGAGATCCTTGGCTTCGGGCGCGTGGCGGCGGATCTCTTCCGCGATCTCCTTTTCGCCGGCAAGTCCAACTATGACCGGTGGCAATCCCGCCTTTTCTAAAAGTCGGGCAAGGGCGGCGTACCGGTCTGCCGGCCAGCGTTTGCGCGGCCGGTGTGGGGCGGAGCCCGGGATCAAAAGGGCGAAAGGGCGCCCTTCGAGCCCCTCCGGCAAAGGGGCGTCGAGAGAAAGCGAAGGCCAGGGCGCGACCGGGTAAATCCCGGCCATAAGAAGCTGCTCGGCCTGGCGGTCGAGGGTGTGCTGGCGGTCGCGGTCGAGATTGGCGTGAGGGTGGGAAGAGCGCCAGGCGATCCCCGACCATTGCGGCTTTCCCATCAGTTGCAAATAAAAGCTCGACCGGTCGGAAGTCTGCAGGTCGTAAACGCGCTCGAAACGCCCTCCGGCGAGCATTCTTCTAAGGCGCAGCCAGTCCGGAAAAGCCCAAGGCCGCGGGCGGCGATCGAGAAGAATGCGGTCGAAAAGACCGCTCGCCGAGGCAAGTTCGGCATAAGGCGCGGTGGTGAGAAGGGTGATGCGTTCGCGCGCGTGGTGGCGCCGGATCGCCGCGGCGGCGGCGAGCGCCTGGACGAAATCGCCGAGCGCGCCGAGCTTGATGACGAGGATCTCGCGCGGGGAGGGCTCGAATGGCGGAAACTTCGCTCGCGGAAAGGGAC
Source organism: Pseudomonadota bacterium (assembly GCA_021790295.1). GTDB lineage: Bacteria > Pseudomonadota > Alphaproteobacteria > ATCC43930 > CGMCC-115725 > AP-15. The sequence goes on from JAJYIC010000139.1 coordinate 2,630, forward strand.
GCGAGAGAGAGGAAAGATCGATCCAGTGCGAAAGCTCGTCGAAGGCGGCGAAGACCGCCGCGTGGACGGCACGCTCGCAAGAGCCGAGGCTCGATACGAGACGTTCGACCAGCCGCCGCGCCGCGGCGAGCGCGGGCGAACCCTCTGCCTCTTCGACAAACTCGCGGGCGCCTTCGACGGCCTTTTCGGAAAGGATCATCCTTTCCCCAAGCCGCCAGAGGATCACCGGCCGGCCGCAAAGATGAGCGGCGGCGATGTCGAAGGCCAAGTCGAGGGATTGCGGGCTGCCGCCAAAACGCCGCAGCAACCGGCAAATGTCGTGGGCGACGACAAAGCGCCGGTCAGAGAGGCGCCGTGCCTCGTTCCAGGCGAAAAACGCGTTGAGCGGCGTTCCCGCCGGGAAAGCGCTCGCAGAAAGCGGGGAAGGGATCGCGCAGGGCGTTCGAGAAGGCACGAGCCATCATAGGCTTCCCCGGCGAAAAGCGCGCCCGTCCTTGCCGGGCGCGGTCCTTCCCCTTCGATTGACCGGGATCACGGACGAATCGCCGGTTTTGGGGCAAAGTCGCGAAACTTTGGCCCGTTTGCGGCAGGCTCTTTCCAGCAACCGCGATGCCTTCCTGCCGCGCCTCCTTTGTCGACCCGCTCTCGAAAGGCTTTTGCGCTGCGGCAGGCGCCCTATCCTTATCCCGTGCGGCGCCCCCCGAAGGCGCGATCGAAGCGGCGAAAAAGCGTTTTATGAAGCGCGGAGGGGTTCGCTTTCGGCGCCTTTTATCGGCGGGCGCCCTCTTTTGCGCGCACCCTGACCTCGTAATCGGAGCCCTGCCACGCCCCTTCGCGCCAGCGCCAGGTGAACTCGATCCTTTCCCCGGCGCCCAAAGCATCGGCCGCGAGCACCGCAAGGTGAAGGCCGAGGCCGCTCTCTTCGGTCGGCGTATCGGCCACATCCTGCCAGCCGTTGCGGCCCCAATGGATGGTCGCAGGCCGGGGCAAGGCGACGACCAGAGCGGCGCCATCTGGAAGTTCTTCGATCGGCGCTTGAAGCGACCAGAAGGCATAACGCGCCTTTGGGCGGCGGCCGCGATACCGCTCCCAGACCGCGCGCGGGCGGTCGCAAGGGTGGCCCAAATGGCGTGAAAAAAGGAGCTTTATAAATTCGGCATGAGCCCAGACGAGAGGCATCGCCGAGCCCGAAGGCCGCCCCGGAAAAAGAAATCGCTTCGGGATCGCGGCGCTCTCCCAGATCTGTTCGGGCAGCATCCCTCCGGGGCTCGCCATCGCCGCCATCGCTTCGAGATAAGGGAGCGGATCGCGGCCGGCGCAAAGCTCGTAATGGCCGCGTTCTCCGCTGAGGAGCGGCCAGCCGCGGCCGCGCCCGTTGCCGTCGTAAGCGCTCCCATCGTCATGCTCGCCGTAACCGTCGCCATTGTAACGGTGCCAAACCGGCCCCGAAGGGGTTTCGGTTTTGAGAAGGGCATCGGCAACCGTGATCGAGTCGCGGATCAAAGGATCGTCGGCCAGGCGCAAACCGAAACGCACGAGCTGCAAAAACTCGGTTCCGATCTCTTCCCGGGCCGGGATTTCGACGTCCCCCGGGCAGTTTCGGATGGGGATGACATGCCTCAACGTCCCCGGGTCGTCGAGGATCTGCGGCGGCGACACGCGCACATAATAGCCTTTGACCCCGCAACGGGCGGCGAGAGGGGTGTTTTGCGCCGCCGTCCAGGCTTCGATGTTGCTGTTCCAGAAATCGGCGAGTTCGAGCGCCCAGCCCGAGGCCTCGGGCGGCAGGAGCGCGGCGCCGGCGACAAGGGCGGCGATGCTGACGGCCATGGTAAACGGGTTGACGCCGGCATTTTCTTCCCAACGGTCCTGCTGGGTGCACGGCCCGGTGCGGGCGATAAAGCCGAGCGCGCGCGTCACCATGTCGGTGATTTCGATCCCTCCCAAAGCCTCGCGCTCTTCGAGGGCGGCGGCGAGAAGAACGGGAAAGGCGGCTTCGTCGAGCTGCACCCCGCGCCAATAGGGAGTGCCTCCGAGCCACTGATTCTGATACCAGTGACCGTCTTCGAGCTGGGTCGCGATCAGGTAGCGCAGGGTCTCGCGCGCCTCTTCCTCGGCGCCGAGAACGAGGAGAGCGCCCGCGCTTTCGACCAGATCGCGCGGCCAGACGAGGTGATAGCCGCCGCGCTCGTCTCCGGTATTGCCCCAGGGGATGCTGAGGCTCGCGACGATCGCACCGGGATAGGTCTTGTCGAGATGGCTGCGCAAAACGATGGTGGAAGCGAGAAACTCATCCTGGACGCGGGAAGGGATGTCGAGAGGTAGAGAGGCGCGCCGGGCGCGTTCGGCCTGCCACTCCTGCCACGGCGCCATCGCGCCCCGCACAAGGCTTTCGAAGGGTTGGAGGAGAGAGCTGACCGCCAAAGTCGCGGCGGCTGTGCCGCTGCTGCCAAAACCGAGAGCGAGAACCGCCCTTTGCGGCAATTCCGCGATGAGGGCGACATTGCCCGGCCCTGCCGAAGCGTATTCGGCGGTCATCGCTCCGTTTCTGGCAAAATCCTGCCAACCGTCGCTGGTGCCGACATAACCCGCACTCGCGCGTTCGATCACGTCCTCCTGCCGGTCTCCGGCCGCGGCAAGGGCGAGGCCGAACGGCCCCTGCTCGGCGATAAGAACGCGGCGGGTGTGAAAGCGGGCGACGGCGGCGATGTTGCCCTCTCCGCTTGCCCCCAGATGTGGCGCGACCAGCACATAAGGCTTCAGTTTCGGGTCGCCTTCGAGGCGGCATTCGATGGCCAGCACGTCGCGCCCCGGATCGGGCGCGATGCGCAAGCGCAGGCGATAGCGCTCATGCGCGTGCGTCACCTCGACGACCGGGATGCCCGGGGCAAAAAGCCGCAGCTCGTAATTGGCGAGGCGTTTCACCTCGACCCAAAAGCCGTCGCCGTCGCCGACGATAAAGCCGAGGTCGCGGATCTGCGGAATGTCGACGCGAGGGTAGTAGACCTCGTTGACGATGCCGAAGCCGAGGGTGAACCAAAGACGCGAGGCGCCCAGAGCGCAGCCGACCATATCCTTGGCGCTGCTCGTCCAAGTCGGCGCAATCCCGGGCCCGCCTGCGGCAGATTCCATCATCGGCGCACACTTTCTCTTTTCAACCCGGCCTCCTATTCACCGGCAACGCTCTCTTTGCCGTCAAGGTCCGGCCGAGAGACGCCGCTTTCCTTTAGAATAGGGTCATGAGCCCGCAGCTTTCCCTCTTTCTCGCCGAAACCGTGCTCGCTTTTCACGTCGGCGTCATCCTTTTCAATCTTTTCGGCATGATCGCGATCCCGATCGGCGGCTGGCGCGGCTGGCGTTTTGTCCGCATCCTCTGGTGGCGTCTTCTCCATCTCGGCGCGCTTGCCCTCGTCGCCGTGCAGGCGCTTTTGGGCCGGGCCTGTTTTCTCACCTTGTGGGAGGGGGCGCTCAGCGGCCAAAGCGTCAAGACGCCCCTCCTCATGGGGCTCGTCAACCGCGTCATCTTCTGGCCATTGCCGATGGCATTTTTTGCCGCGCTTTATAGCTTTGTCTTTGTTTACGTGCTCCTGCTTTTGTGGATCGTGCCGCCGCGCTGAAAGGGTTCTAACGCCGAGGGAGCCAAAGCGGCTCCGGATTCGTTCTTCGACGAGCGGGAGTGCGGGAATGTCCATACGCAACCTCGACACGCTGTTTCGCCCGGCCTCGATCGCCCTTGTCGGCGTCAGCCCGCGGCGCGGCTCGGTCGGCTTTGTTCTTGCCCGAAACCTGCGCCGCGCCGGTTTCAGAGGTCCCCTGATGCTCGTCAACCCGCATCACCGCGAGATCGCCGGCGCCCCCGTCTATCCCGATGTCGAAAGCCTGCCGGCGGCGCCCGATCTTGCCGTGATCGCGACCCCGCCCGCAACCGTGCCCCCTCTCATCGCCGCGCTCGGCGCGCGCGGAACGAAGGGCGCCGTCGTCATCAGCGCAGGCTTTAGCGAACTCGGGCAAGAGGGACGCGCCTTGCAGCAAAAGGCCCTCGAAGCCGCCCGCCCCACTCTGTTGCGTCTG
>JAJYIC010000140.1 GCA_021790295.1 Pseudomonadota bacterium
TCGCGCCTCATCGCGAGAGCGCTCGAAGTCCTCTGAGGCGCAATTCCGCCCTCGTTTGCGGCAGAGGGCCGGTCTCTTAGCCTGCGCCAAGCATCGCAGAGAGCGCCCGGGGGAGCGAGCGCTTTCGCCTGCGATCGCGGAGCGTCATAGTCGCTGCGGCGTCTCGAAGCGAGGGGAGCCCTGTGAAAGGCGCGATCGACGATTTGATCCTCATCACCGGCGGCGCCGGCTTTATCGGTTCCCACATTGCCTGCGATCTCGCAAGTTCAGGCGAGCGCGTCGTCGTCGCCGACCTTCTCGGCAGCGAAGAGAAGTGGCGCAATCTCGCCGCAGCCTCTCTTTTCGATATCGTCCGCCCCGACGCTCTTTTCCCTTGGCTCGAACGCCACGGCGAGAGGGTTTCGAGGGTCATCCACATGGGCGCCATCTCTTCGACCGCGGAAAGAGACATCGACCGCCTCCTCACCGCCAACATCCGCCTTTCCCTCGATCTCTGGGGCTGGTGCGCGCAAAACCGGGCGCGCATGATCTACGCCTCCTCGGCGGCGACTTATGGCGACGGCAGCGCCGGATTTGTCGATGACGAGACCCCGCAAGCTTTGGCGCGGCTTGCCCCGCGCAACGCTTACGGTTGGAGCAAGCATTTTTTCGATCGCCGCGTCGCCGCGGACAAGGCGGCGGGACGGCCGCTCCCGCGGCAATGGGCCGGCCTCAAATTCTTCAACGTCTACGGCACCAAAGAGGCGCACAAAGGGCCGATGCAGTCGGCGGTCGGCAGGATCTGCCGCTCGCTCGCGGCGGGCGAACCGGTCACCCTCTTCCGTTCGCACAATCCCCTCTTCCCCGACGGCGGTCAGAAACGCGATTTCATCCATGTCGAGGATTGCGTCGCGATCGTTCGCTGGCTTCTCGCAAATCCGCAGACGAGCGGTCTTTTCAACGCCGGCACCGGGGTCGCGCGCAGCTTTCTCGAAGTCGCCGAGGCGGCCGCCGCCGCCCTCGGACGCGCGCCCGAGATCCGCTTGATCGACACCCCGCAAGAATACAGAAAGGCCTACCAATATTTCACCGAGGCGGATACGGCAAAACTGCGCAAGGCCGGTTTCACCGCCCCTTTTCACACTCTCGAAGAAGGCGTGCGCGCTCTTCTCGCCGCCGAAGCGTCGCGCGCTCTTTAGCCCCTGTTGCCGCGATCGCGCAAAGCGGCAAGCTCCTCATAGACGAGGCGGTCGATCTCGATGCCTTCGCGCAAAAGCCGTTCGCGGCTTCTAAAGGCGCGCTCGGAAGGGATGCGGATTTCGGCGACGCCTTTTGCCTTGGGCGTCGCCTTGATGCGGCGGACGAGGCGAGCGACCCCGCTTTTGAATTCTTCGAGAGGAGCGAGAAGCTCGGGTTTGAAGGCGATAAAGAGATAACCCTCTTCCTTCCCCGCGGGGAAGGTCGAACCGGCGAGAAGGCCCAAGGCGCCGACCATAAAGGCAAGGCCAAAGCCCTTGTAACCGCCGAAAGGGAGGAACGCCCCTTCGCGCGCCAGTTTCGGGTCGCGGGTCGGACGGCCTTCGCTATCGATCGCCGCCCCGTCGGGCAGGCTTTTGCCGAGGCGTTCGAGATAGGCCGCTTCGGTCGCCATAAAGGCCGAGGTTCCCATATCGAAGACGAGGGGGCCCTCAGCCGAAGGAACGGCGAAGGCGATCGGGTTTGTGCCCAATGCCGCTCGCACGCCGCCCGGAGGGGCGACGGCGCGCGAAGCCGCCGCGGTGTGGATGGCGACGAGATCGGCCTTGGCGATCATCTCGACATAATAGGCGCTGCGCCCGCTCATCCAGCTGTCGCCGAGGCCGACGAGGGCAAATCCTCTCGCCGACGCCTTTTTGATCGCCGCCTCTGCCGCGCGGTAGGCGGCCACCATCCCGATCGTATTGCCGCCGTCGAAAAGCACCGACGCTTCGGTCTCGAAACGCACCGAAAGCGGCCGCCGAGGCTCTTTGAAATGGCGGTTTTCGGGGATGTTGAGGATCTTTGCGAGGCCCGAATATTGGTAGCCGCAAAGCGCGGCGTCGACCACGTGATCGGCAATGATCGCGCTTTCCTCGGGCTCGTAACCGATGGCGCAAAGTGCGCCCATGGCAAGTTCGCGCGCTTCACCCGCGCTCAAACGGAACCGCTGCGGCGTCATCGCCCGAGGCAAAAGCTCAAGGCCCTTTCGGCTTTGCGGCAGAGGGGGGATTCTTCTTCGCGTGGAAAAGCGAGCGCTCCCACGCTCTCGGCCCGCGACGGGCAAGTTCGACAAATTTCAGCCTTTGCTCGGGCGAGAGCGTCGCGAGAAACTCGAGGGTTGATTTTGTCAATTCTTCCTGGAACTTGCGGTGCTTTTTTGCGGCCTTGTCGAACAGCGCCATCACCTCCGCCGCATTTGCCTGCGGTTTGGCGAGTTCGGCCCAAGCCTCATCGATAAGGGGGCGCACTTCGGTGTGCATCAGCCGCAAACGGGCGCGCAGCATCGCCAGATATTGCCCGAAGGCCTTCCTGTGGCGCGCATCGAGATGAAGCTCCCCGGCCACATAGCGCATGCGCGCGATCGGGTTTGGCGGATGCGGCGGACGGTGGATCTTGATCCACGCCGCACCGGCGAGAAAAAACAGGTTCAAAGTGAGGGATAACGCCAACAGCACCCACAGCGCGCGACGCTTTTCCGAAGCGGGCGCTGGGGCGGACCCGCTCACGGCAGCATGCTCGCGGCCAGTTCGTGCAAAAAGCCGGTGGCGGGATCGAAAAGATGGGGCAGAAGGGCGCCGGCGCCCGCGGCGCCGATCTTGAGAAGGGCATGGGTTGCCCCGCTCCCCATGGAAAAGCCGAACCAGCCCGCGAGAGCGGTCGCCGCCGCGAGGCTTCCCCAACGCGCGAAATCGCCCAAAAGCAGCCGCCGCGGCCGGGCAAAGGGGAGGACGTTGCTCTCGGAGGGAGCGGGAGGAAGCGCCGCCAGAGCGCGGTGAATGACGCCTTCCGGCGCAGGCGCCGCCTCTTCCCGCGCCAAAGCCCGCGCCGCCTCGATATCGGCAAAAGCCTCGGGATCGCCGGCAAGAAGCGCGGCAACGCGCTCTTCTTCCTCGGCATCGAGGCGTCCTTCGGCAAAAGCCGCAAGATCGAGAAACGCCTCGCTCTCATCCTGCGGCGCATCGGTCTTTTGGGCACGATGCCAGAGCGCTCTCTCGGACGCCAACTTTCCCATCCCACTCTTGCCCGCAGCGCCGGGCGCCTTTGGCCCGCCGCTTGCGCAGAAATTATTAGGCAGACGCGGCAAAATCCATCCCCGAAACCGCATCGATAACCGGGGGCGGGCGCGCCGTCCGAATTTTTGACGAGAGGGTGCGAATCATCCGCCCTCCTTTTTGGCGAAATGGGCGCGCAGCCTCAGCATCGCTTTGTGATGGGCGCTGCGGACGGTTTGCGGATCGATGCCGAGCGCCGTCGCGATCTCCGCCACTCCCATGTCGCGGTCGTAGAGCATCGCCAGGATCTCCCTTTGCCGCGGCGAGAGCAACGCCTGCGGCAATTTTACGGGGTGCCGGGGCTCGGGCGGATCGACCGCAAGGCGGCTTTCCGCAACCCCTTCGATCGGGACCTCCTGCCCGCGGCGCCGGCGCAACGCGTCGCGCGCGGTGCTGCGGGAGACGATCGTCAACCATGTCGAAAGCCCGGCGCGCGAGGAATCGTAGCTTTTGAGAAGGCGGAAATCGTCCTTGCACAAACGCAAGAAGACATCCTGGACCAGGTCCTCGATCTCGCCCGGTTCGCGCGCCATCTCGCGCACGGCGGCGACGATGAGCCCTGCATAGCGCCGCACGAACTCCGCCCACGCGCTCCTTTCGCCGCGCGCCAACGCTTCGAGCACGCTCACTTCTACCAAAGAGGATGCCCCAATCCGCCGCTGCCGCAAGGCCGGCAGGAAAGGCCGCAAAGCCCTGCCATCGAAGCGGCCGGCCGCGGCCCTCGCCTTTCAGCCGGGCATGGCGAAAAAATCGTTGCCCTTGTCATCGATAACGATAAAGGCGGGAAAGTCTTCCACCTCGATGCGCCAGATCGCTTCCATCCCGAGTTCGGGGTATTCGAGGAGTTCGACCTTTTTGATACAGTCCTCGGCAAGACGCGCCGCAGCGCCGCCGATCGAGCCGAGATAGAAACCGCCGAAGCGGCGGCAGGCCTCGCGCACCACGCCGCTGCGGTTGCCTTTGGCGAGGGTGACGAGGCTTCCTCCCGCGGCCATAAAGCTTTCGAGGTAACCGTCCATGCGTCCGGCGGTGGTCGGCCCGAAAGAGCCCGAGGCATAGCCTTGCGGCGTCTTTGCCGGGCCGGCGTAATAGACCGGGTGGTTCTTGACGTAATCGGGAAGGCCTTGCCCCTGTTCGAGACGCTCTTTGAGTTTCGCATGGGCAATGTCGCGGGCGACGATGAGGGGACCTTTGAGGCTGAGGCGGGTCTTGACCGGATGCTTTGCGAGAACCCGCCTCACTTCGTCCAAAGGCCGGCCGAGGTCGAGAGGGACGACTTCGCCCGCCAATGCTTTTTCGTCGATTTCGGGGAGAAAGCGCGCCGGGTCCTCTTCGAGTTGTTCGAGAAAGACGCCTTCGGCGGTGATCTTGCCCCGGATCTGGCGATCGGCCGAGCAGGAAACGCCGATCCCGATCGGCAGGCTCGCTCCGTGCCGCGGCAGGCGGATGACGCGCACGTCATGACAGAAATACTTGCCGCCGAACTGCGCGCCGATGCCGAAGCGGCGGCTTTGGGCCAGAAGCTCTTCTTCGAGCCCGCGGTCGCGAAAGGCCTCGCCGGAAGGGCCGCCTTCGCCGGGAAGGCTGTCGAGATAGCGGCAGCTTGCGAGCTTGACCGTTTTCATCGTCAATTCGGCCGAAGTGCCGCCGATGACGACCGCAAGGTGATAAGGCGGACAGGCGGCGGTGCCGAGAGAGCGCATCTTTTCCTGGAGAAATCTGGCGAGAGCGCCTTTTTCGAGGACCGCCCGCGTCTCTTGATAGAGAAAGCTTTTATTCGCCGAACCGCCGCCTTTGGCGACAAAGAGGAATTTGTATTCCTCGCCCGGCTCGGCATAAATCTCGATCTGCCCCGGAAGGTTGTCGCCGGTGTTGGCCTCTTCATACATCGACAAAGGCGCGAACTGGCTGTAACGCAGATTGGAAAGGGTATAGGCGCGGCGTATGCCGGCCGAAAGGGCTCGGGCGTCGCCGCCCCCGGTCCATACCCGCTCGCCTTTCTTGCCCATGACGATCGCCGTGCCGGTGTCCTGGCACATCGGCAGGATGCGGCCCGCGGCGATGGCGGCGTTTTTCAAAAGCTCGAAAGCGACGAATCTGTCGTTCGCCGAAGCCTCGGGATCATCCAGTATGGCGCGCAACTGCGCGAGATGGCCGGGGCGCAAAAGGTGCTGGCAATCCCTGAAGGCGTTTTCGGCGAGAAGGGTGAGAGCCTCGGGCGCCACCTTGAGGACAAGCTCTCCGGCAAAAGCCTCGAGAGAGACGAAATCGCCCGAAAGCTTCCGGTAAGGACTGTCGTCGGCGCCGAGCCGGAAAAGCTCGCCAAAGGTCTCGTCCATCCCTCGCTCCCGTTCTTGCCGCGCCGCAGGATCGCCCTTTCGCGGCGGCCGTCAAGCCCCCCCCAAGACGCCTTCAAAGGCGGCGGCTCAACGTTTGCGGAACTGGTCGAGAGTGACGACTTCGGCTGCGGCCGGGGCTTCTGGGCTCTGCGGCGGAAGGGCGGAGCCCCCGGCCGCGGCCGCTTCGGGCTTTTCCCTCTGTGCCCGCGCGAGTTGGAGGATCTCCCCGGCAACGCTCCCGGCGCCTTCGGCGGCGGGCTCGGAAGGCCCGAACTGAAGGGCGAAATCGACCGAAGGATCGGCAAAGGTGGTCACCGCCGCAAAAGGCACGGTCAACCGTTCGAGCCTGTTGGCGAAACTGAGGCTTACGGAGAACGCGTTCTGCCTCACCTCGAGCCCCCAGAACTGGTGTTGCAGAACGATCGTCATCAGATCGGGATATTTGGCGAGAAGGTAATCGGGCAATCCGACCCCGGGCGCGCGGGTGCGGAAAGTCAGGTAGAAATGATGCCCTCCCGAAAGCCCTCTTTGCTCGGCGCGCAGCAGGGATTGGCGCATCACTTCGGACAGCGCCTCTTCGATCATCCGGCCGTAATTGAACGGATCTTCCTCCACTGCCCGCTTTCACCTCCGGCGCAAAAAGCGGCGAGCGAGGGGCTTCTGTTGCCCGGTGCCCCTCCGACCGCGAGTTGCTTTAGGCTTTCACCCCGCAAGGGGGATCAGGCCGCGAGCGCCTCCGTTGCGAAGTTATCGTTCGCAGCTAAGATGTGACCCGATAACGGCGGTATCATACCGGGCGACGGATCTTGCCTTTACTGCGCGCGTCGAACCTAGTTCGCCCCCGCAAACCCCGCCTTCTCGCGATGGTGGAGGCGCCGGGTACTGCCCCCGGGTCCGCAACGTCTATTCCACAAGCCGTTTATCGCCATAGCCGGTTGCCCGGCGCGGAAAATATAGGCAAAGAAGATCATTTTTGCAATCCTTTTGGCTTCGAGGCGCAAGAATGCCATTGAAACCGGAAGAACTGAGCGGGATCGACAAAGAGCGCGACGCGACC
>JAJYIC010000141.1 GCA_021790295.1 Pseudomonadota bacterium
AAGTGGTCCGATCCAAACGCTTGGTTCCCAAGCGTTTGGTGAATCGGCCCACCAGATCAAAATGTTGGTGGTGCGATAGAGCCAACGGATGGGAATCATCCGTTGGCATCGCACCACTAGGCTCCTCCTCGCTTGCGGGGCAAGCGGGAGAGAGGTAAAGATATACAGGAAATATTTCTAATATCGCGCCGGGACCGGATCAACAAGCCTTGTCGCCCCTCCCGCCGCGGTCATGATGGCGCGGCGGTCCGAGGGTGCGATTGCCGCGGCCGCTCGAACCGCGCAAGTAAGGCGGCGAAAGGCGAGGGAGGCCTTTTCATGAAAGGCGATTTCGATGCGGGTCGTTTCTCCCGGATCTTGGCACGCGAGGCGCCCGATGCGGTGATCTACGCCGACCGCGAAGGCGTGATCAGGTTCTGGAACGGGGGCGCCGAACGGATCTTCGGGTGGAGCGAGAAGGAAGTAAAAGGGACCCTTCTCGATTGCATCATCCCGGAAAATCTGCGCGCGCGGCACCGCGCGGGGTTCGAGGAAATGATGCGTTCGGGAAAGACCCGGTACGGCGCCGGCGAGGTTCTTGCGGTTCCCGCTCTCTCTAGAGGCGGGAAACGGATCTCGGTCGAATTCACGATCCTCCCCTTTCGCGACGAAGAGGGCCATATGGAAGGGATCGCCGCGATCCTGCGCGATGTGACCAAACGCTTCGAAGAGACGAAGGCGCTGAGGCGCGAACTGGCGAAACGGGGCGGCTGATGGGGAAGGCGCCGGGGTCGGCGCGTTGCGGTTTTCCGGGATAAGGGAGGGGCGATGGTTCTCCCGCCGAACCGGATCCAGATCCGCTGCAAGCGGGTCTATGAACCTGCCGCCGAAAGCGACGGCACGCGCGTTCTCGTCGATCGGCTGTGGCCGCGCGGCCTCAGCCGAAAAGAGGCGGCGGTCGACCGGTGGCTGCGCGAACTCTCCCCGAGCACGGAACTGCGCCGATGGTACGGTCACGATCCCGCCCTTTGGGAGGAATTCCGCCGGCGCTACGCCCTCGAACTCTCGCAGCAAAAGGAAGCGTTCGATGGGCTTCTGCATCTTTGCCGCGAAGGCCCGGTCAGCCTTCTTTACGGGTCGCGCGAAAGGGAGCGCAACAACGCCGAAGCCTTGAAAGAAGTCATTCTCGAACGGGCGCAAAGAGAAGGGTGAACAGGCTGCGCCTTCGCGCCTGTCGCCTTTCCGGCTAACGCATAGGTTGCGCCGAACTTGCGCCAAGGTCGTGATTGCCAGGCTCTTTCCCGTGGACCATCATAAACGGCCTTTTCGCGCCCTGAAGGACCGCTCCCATGCCCCTTTCGCTCAATCTCTCGCCCGACAAGCAGCGCGAGATGCTGCGCCAGATGCTGACCATACGCCGTTTCGAAGAGCGCGCTTCGGCCGATTACCTTGCCGGCAAGATCTATGGCGTCGTCCATTGCTATATCGGCGAAGAGGCGGTCGCGGTCGGGGTGTGCAGCGCGCTCGAAAAGAGCGACCGGATCATCTCGACCCATCGCGGCCACGGGCATTCGATCGCCAAAGGGGCCGATCTCAAACGCATGATGGCCGAGCTTTACGGGCGGCGCACGGGCTACTGCAAAGGCAAAGGCGGCTCCATGCACATCGCCGATTTCGGCATCGGCATGCTTGGCGCCAACGGCATCGTCGCGGGCGGGATCGCCATCGTCACCGGCGCAGGCCTTGCGGCGCAGATGGAAGGGAAGGGCGGGGTCGCGGTCGCGTTTTTCGGCGACGGCGCCTCGAACGCCGGGCCTTTCCACGAATGCCTCAATATCGCGGCGTCCTGGAAGCTGCCGATGCTTTACGTTTGCGAGAACAATCTTTATGCGGCGCAGACTGCGGCTGCCGCCACGCATGCGTTGAGCGACATCGCCTCGCGCGCCGCCGCTTACGGCATACCGGGCCTCGTCGTCGACGGCAACGACATCGTCGCGGTCTACCAGGCGGCAAGCCGCGCCGTCGATCGCGCGCGCTCCGGCGCGGGGCCGAGCCTTATCGAATGCAAGACCTACCGTTGGCGCGCTCACACCGAGCGCAGGAACCAGCCCGATCCGCGCGAAAAGGAGGAGATCGAGGCGTGGAAAAAACGGGACCCGATCCTTGCTCTCGAACGGCGGCTCAAAGAGGAAGGCGGGCTCGATGAGGGCGAGCGTTCGACCATGGAGAGGGAGGTTCTGGCCGCCCTCGAAGAGGCCGTCGCTTTTGCCGAAAGGAGCCCTTTCCCTTTGCCCGAAGAAGCGGGCGAAGACGTCTTTTCGGCCTGATGGGAGCGGAAGATGCGAGAACTCAGCTATAGCGAAGCCGCCCTCGAAGCCATCGCCGAAGAGATGCGGCGCGACCCCAGGATCTTTTACATGTCGACCGACCCGATCCTGCCCTTGTTGCAGGAGTTCGGAGAGCAGCGCATCAAGGCGACGCCGATCACCGAAGCCGCATTGACCGGAATCGGCATCGGCGCGGCGGGTTCCGGTTTCCGTCCCATCGTCGACTGGCGGCAGGTGACGTTCTGCTTTGTCGCCATGGACCAGATCGTCAACCAGGCGGCAAAGATCCATTACATGTTCGGCGGCCAGGTGAGCTTTCCGCTGCTTTTTCGGGCGACCGTCGGCGGCGGCGGCCGGGTCGCGGCGCAGCATTCGCAGTCGCCCTATTCGATGTTTATGAATGTGGCCGGGCTCAAGATGTTTTTGCCCTCGACCCCTTACGACGTGAAAGGGCTTTTGAAGACCGCGATCCGCGACAACAACCCGGTCATCTCGTTCGAATCGAGCCGGCTTTTGCGATTGAAAGGGCCGGTGCCTGAAGAGGATTATACGATCCCGTTCGGCGAAGCGCTCGTCAGGCGCGAAGGCAGAGACGCGACGATCGTCGCTCTCGCCTGGCTTGTGCACGAAGCTCTTGCCGCGGCGGACGAACTCGACAAGGAAGGAATTTCGGTCGAGGTCGTCGATCCGCGCAGCCTCGTCCCTCTCGACGCGGAGAGGATCCGCGCTTCGGTGCAAAAAACCGGACGCCTCCTCATCGCCGACGAGGCGGGGCCGACGGCGGGCTTTTCGGCCGAGGTTGCAGCCCTCGTTTCGGAAGACAGGGCGACCTTCGCGCGTCTCAAAGCCCCGCCGAAACGGGTCTGCGCCTTGCAGGTGCCGATACCTTATAGCCCTGTCCTCGAAAACCACGTCTTCCCCGACCGCAACCGGATTGCGGCCGGGGTACGCGAGCTTCTCAAAGCCTGAAGGCTCCTCGGGCGGCCGGCAAGAAAGGGGCGGCCCTTCTTGAGCCAAAGCGAGAAAGAGAGCCAGAAGGAAAGATTGCGCGGCCTTCCCGCCGTCGATCGGGTGTTGCGCTCGGAAGGCGCAGAGGCGCTGACCCGCCGTTACGGGCGCCCTCTCGTTCTCGAAGCGGTGCGCGAAGCGCTCTCCGAAAGAAGGAGCCGCGGGACCGGCGCCTCTATCGAGGCGATCCTCGCAGAGGCCGGAACGCGCCTCGAAGCTTCTATGCGCCCGTCTCTGCGCCCGGTCTTCAACCTGACCGGGACCGTTCTCCACACCAATCTCGGGCGCGCCCCTCTTGCCGAAGTGGCGGTCGAGGCCGCAGCCGCGGCGATGCGCGCGCCTTCGACCCTCGAATACGATCTCGACGGCGGGCGGCGGGGCGAGCGCGACGCTCACCTCGCGGGCTGGCTCAAACGCCTTTCGGGGGCCGAAGCGGCGCTTGCCGTCAACAACAATGCGGGCGCTCTCGTTCTTGCCCTCAATACTCTCGCCCTTGGCCGCGAGACGATCGTCTCGCGCGGGGAGCTGATCGAGATCGGCGGCTCCTTTCGCCTGCCCGAGATCATGGCTCGCTCAGGCACCCGCCTGCGCGAAGTCGGCACCACAAACCGCACCCATCTTGCCGATTATGCCGAGGCGATAGGCCCCGAGACGGGCCTTATCTTGAAGGCCCATACCAGCAATTACGCGATTGAAGGCTTTACCGCTGCGGTTGCGGCGAAAAGGCTTTGCGCCCTTTGCCGCGAACGCGGCATCCCGCTCATCGAAGACCTGGGCTCGGGCGCTCTCGTCGATCTCGAAGCCTTCGGCCTTCCGCATGAGCCGACGGTTGCCGCAGCGGTCGCCGCCGGCGCCGATCTCGTCACCTTTAGCGGCGACAAGCTTTTGGGCGGGCCGCAAGCGGGTCTCCTCGTCGGCCGCGCCGATCTCCTCGCAAGGCTCGCGCAAAACCCTTTGCGGCGCGCTCTACGCCTCGACAAGATCCGGATCGCAGCGCTCGAAGCAACGCTCAAGCTTTACGCCGATCCGCAAAGCCTTGCCCAAAAGCTCCCGGCCTTGCGCCTTCTTTGCCGCCCCAGCGAGGAGATCCGGCAAGAGGCGAAGGCGCTTTTGCCTCTCGTCGCCGAGGCTTTCGCCGGCAAGGCAACGCCTGCCCTCATCGCATGCAAAAGCCAGATCGGAAGCGGCGCCTTGCCGGTCTCGTTTCTGCCGAGCGCGGGGCTGGCGTTGAAGCCCGCGCGCGGGATCGCGGTCGAGGTTTTGGCGCGGGATCTGCGCGCCTTGCCGATCCCCGTCATCGGCCGCATCGAAAGGGGGCGCCTCGTTCTCGATCTGCGCTGTCTCGAAGACCCGGCGGCTTTGCGCGAAATTCTCGCCGGGCTTTGCGGGAAGGCGCGGTGATCCTCGCGACCGCAGGGCATATCGATCACGGCAAGACGGCTCTCGTCGAGGCTTTGACCGGGGTCGACGCCGATCGCCTCGAGGAAGAGAAGCGCCGCGGCATGACGATCGATCTCGGTTTTGCCTACGCCCCTTTGGCGGGCGACGCGGCAGGAACGGAGATCGGCTTTGTCGATGTCCCGGGTCACGAGCGCTTTCTCCCCAACATGCTGGCCGGGGTTTTGTCGATCGACCGGGTTCTCCTCGTCGTCGCCGCCGACGACGGTCCGCGTCCTCAGACGCTCGAACATCTCGATATCCTGGAGCTGATCGCCCTCTCCGATCTGACCGCGGTCCTGACCAAGATCGACCGCGTCGGGGAGGAAAGGCGCGCCGAGGTCGAAGGCCAACTGAAAGCGCTTCTCGCCGCTTCCGGTTATGAAGAGGCGCCGATCTTTGCCGTATCGAGCCGAACCGGTGAAGGGATTGCTGAACTCAAAAAGCATCTCGCCAAAGCCGCCGTAGCGGCTGCAAGCCGGCGCGCCGGAGAAAGCCCGAAAGGCCTCTTCCGGATGGCGATCGACCGCGCCTTCAGCCTTCAGGGGATCGGCCTCGTCGTCACCGGAACGGCGGCTTCGGGGAGCGTTGAAACGGGCGCGAGGCTGTTGCTCAGTCCCTCCGGGATCGAGGTCAGGGTGCGCGGCGTTCACGCGCAAAACCGCGCCGTTGCGAGCGCGCAAAAAGGCGAACGCTGCGGCGTCAATATCGTCGGCAGCTTTCCGACGGGCCGCGAGCCCGGGCGCGGCGAGTGGCTTCTCGCGCGCGAACGCCACGCCCCTTCGAGCCGGATCGATCTTCATTTGCGCTCGTCGCGCTTTCTCTTTCGGCCTCTTCGCGACGGACTCCCGGTCCATCTTCATCTCGGAACCACGGACATCCGCGGCCGGGTCGGGATGATCGAAGGGCGCGAGCTGGCGCCCGGCGGGAACGGCTTTGTCCGGGTCGATCTCGAACATCCGATCGCCGCTCTTTTTGGCGACCGCGCGATCCTGCGCGACGACGCTGAAAGGCGCACCCTTGCGGGAGGCTTTGTCGTCGATCCCTTCGGCCCCGGCCGCGGGCGGCGGGGGGCCGGCCGCGCCGCCCTTTTAGAGGCAATGGCGCAAAGGGACCCAGCGGCCGCAATTGCACGGCTTCTCTCTTTGACCGGATCTGTCGATTTCGAACGCTTTCTGCTCTCGCGCAATCTTGCGCCTTTTGAAGAGGAGGCGCTCAAAGGGGGTTTCCTCATCGTCGGCCGGGCGCCCGAGAGGATTGCGATAACAGAGGAGAAGCTGATAGCCCTCGAAAAGCGCATCGAGGGCGCAGTTCTTGATTGGCACCGCAAAGAGCCGGATGCCCTCGGGGTAAACCGCGCGCTTCTCTTACGGGAGCTTTCGCGGGAAGGCCCCTCAAGCGCGCTCGAAGCTGCGCTTTTGGCCCTCGAAGAGAACGGGAGGGTGGTGCGCGAAGGGCCTTTGTGGCGGCTTTCTTCGCATCATCCGCGTTTGAGCGAGGCCGATGAGAGGTTGTGGCAAAGGGTGCGCCCTCTTCTTGCCGCGGGAGAGCTTCGCTCCTTGCGCCTTCTCGAACTTGCCGAGGCGCTCGGAGAGGAGGCGCGCGGGCTCGAACGCTTTCTTTTGCGCGCCGAGCGTTTCGGCCGCGTCGTTCGGGCGGCTCCCAACCGCTTTTTCCTTCCTGAAACAATGGGCCGGCTCGCCGAGATCGCACGCGAACTGGCTCTTTCCTCGCCCGCGGGACGCTTTACCGCCTCGGCCTTTAACGAGCGTTCCGGGATCGGGCGCAATCTCTCGATAGAGATCCTCGAAACATTTGATAGG
>JAJYIC010000142.1 GCA_021790295.1 Pseudomonadota bacterium
TGCGGCTTCGAAATGAGCCTTCCCGAAGCGCGCAGAGTCGCAGTCTACGAGCTTTTGGCGTTTGCGAACGAGAAGCTGTGGCTCGGTCACTTCGATCTTTCGGGCGAGGAGAACTCGCCCGTGTTTCGCCAGACCATGCTTCTCGGCGGTGCTGCGCAGATGAGCGGCGAACAGATCGAGGATCTCGTCGATATCGCCGTTTCCGAATGCGAGCGCTTTTTCCCCGCTTTCCGCCTTGTCGTCGCCGGCGGCAAGCCGGCGGGCGAAGCGCTTGCCGCGGCCGTCATAGACCCCGTAGCCGAGGCGTGAGAGCGTGCGCGCGCGGGCGGAGACGAAAAGTCTCCTTCTCGTCGGCTGCGGAAAGATGGGCACGGCGCTCCTTTCCGGTTGGCGCAAAGGGGGCGTTGCGCAGCAATTCCTCGTCGTCGAACCCGCCGGTTTGCCTGCGCCCTTTCTTTCCGATCCCGAGATTGCCTCGTTTCCCTCCGCCGCGGCGCTTCCCGCGGATCTCGACCCGGATGCGATCGTCCTTGCGGTCAAGCCGCAGGTCGTCGACGCCGTGCTCGAAGAGTACAAACACTGGTCGCAAAAAGGGACGCTCTTCCTCTCGATCGTCGCCGGCAAGACCATCGCCGGCCTCGCGCGCGGTCTTGGAAAAGAGGCGGCGATCGTCCGCTCGATGCCGAACATGGCGGCCTCGATCGGCCGGGCGATCAGCGTCGCTTGCGCCGGCCCGGGCGTCGGTCCGGAAGAGAGGAGCCTTTGCGAACGCCTTCTCGCCGCCATCGGCGAGAGCGCCTGGGTCGAAGAGGAAGGCCTTCTCGACGCCGTGACCGCCCTTTCGGGAAGCGGCCCCGCTTATGTTTTCCTCTTGATCGAGGCGCTCGCGAAAGCGGGCGAAAGGGGAGGCCTTTTGCCCGAACTGGCCTTGCGTTTGGCCCGAAGCACGGTGGCGGGGGCGGGTGAACTTGCCCGCCAGGCGCCGGAACATCCCTCTCTTTTGCGCCGCAATGTGACGAGCCCCGGAGGGACGACCGAGGCGGCGCTCGCCGTCCTTATGGCCGAAGGCGGGCTTGCCGACCTCATCGAACGCGCGGTCGCGGCGGCGGCGAGACGCTCGCGCGAACTTGCCCTCTGATCCCGCCTCGGAGCCGGCTTCAACCGTGCTATGATGAAAGGCGAAAGAGAGGGAGGACCAAAGGCGGGAGAAGGTTCGCGATGGCGGCTAGGAGCGGGAGAAATGCGGGCCAAGGGCGCGCTCGGCGGGTGGAGGCTCTAAGGGAGGGCGAGGCTCAGAACGCGATCGATGCGGCGCTCGCTCTCATCGCGAGCGAAGGCTGGCGCGGTCTTTCTCTTGCCGCGATCGCCGCCGAAGCCGGCCTCTCCCTGGTCTCGCTCTACCGCGCTTTCGGGTCGAAAACGGCGATCCTTGCCGCATTTTCCCGCGGCATCGACGAAAAGGTTTTGGCGGAACGGGTTACCGGCGAAGCCGAGGAACGCCCGCGCGAGCGTTTGTTCGATTGCCTGATGCGACGTTTCGACGCACTCAAGCCTTATCGCCCGGCGCTCGAGGTTCTCGCCCGCGAATTGCCTGCCGACCCTCCCGCGGCGCTTTGCCTCGCGGCCGGTTTGCTGCGTTCGATGCGCTGGATGCTCGAAGCCTCCGGGATCGCGGCTTCGGGTCTCGGCGGGGCGTTACGCATCAAGCTTACGGCGGCGGCGTATCTGGCGGCGCTCAGGGTGTTCCTGCGCGACGATTCCGCCGATCTCGGGCGCACCATGGCCGCTCTCGACCGCTCTTTGCGCCGTCTCGAATGGGCTTTGTCTCCCGCCCGCAAGCCGCGCGCAGCCGCGGCCCCGACTTCCGCGTGATTTGCTGCGTCGCAAGATACTCTTGACGGCGATGCTGGCTCTGGCCATATTGCGTGTTGTGCATCGCACAATAAGCGCTAAGCGAGGGAGCCACCGATGGCCGACGCGAGAGAGACCCCCATGTCCGAGACCCGCCGCAACACTTTCGATTACGACGTGACCAAGCTGATGACCGACTTCCGCTTTCGCCCGCTCGATTTCGAGGCCGTGATGGCCTCGGGACGGCGCAATATCGAGGCCTTGACCCAGGCCAACCAACTTGCCGTCGAAGGGGTTCAGGCGGTCGCGCGCCGCCAGATCGAGATCGCACGGCAGACGCTCGATGACGCGTCCGCTTTGCTGCGCGATCTGGTGCAGCCGTTTTCGAACGAGGATCGGATCGCCAAGAATACCGAATATGCGAAACAGGCGATCGAAAAGAGCCTCGCTCACGGACGCGAGATCGCCCAGCTCGCGGCGAAAGCCGGGAACGACGCTGCTGATGTCCTGACCAAAAGGGCGCGCGAAGGGCTCGACGAGTTGCGCGAGTTGACGCGTTCCGCGGCCGGCCGCTAAAGCCTCGCGGCGCCTTTAGGGGAGCGCATTTGCGCTCCCTTCGGATCGCGTTCGAGAGCGCCTTTGCGCTCGCCCTCCGCAAGGGAGGGAAAATCCCTTTGCGCAGCGAAGACGGATAGAAAGGGGCGGGCTGCCCGCCTTTCGGCGCTCTCGAGCAAGACCCGCCGCCCTTGCCGGCGACACCCCCCTTCCTCCCGTAAAGGCGCAAACGCCTTTTGCCGGCCTTGCCCCTTATCTCGGCGATCCTAAAACGTCTTCACGCCTTTCCTCGTCTTGGCAAGGCCCGCCTCCAGCCGTCAACCCGCATTTCTCATACTGGACTGCGCCGCGACGCAGCCCCTGTCCAGTCGTAGAAATGCGGGTTACAACTCGCTTCGGGAAAAAGAGAGCGGATGGCGCCCAGGGCGGTCCCTCGGCTGCGGCTCGAGGAGGCCTGCGCCGGGAAGACAGGAGGAAAGAAGACAAATGAAGGTTTCAGCAAAGGAAGACGTATCCGAGGCCGAAATAGCCGTACACTGGCAGGAAGAAGGCTATTATCATCCGACGGCGAAGTTCATCGCCCAGGCAAACTTGACGGATCCGGATGTCTATAAGCGTTTGAGCCTTGACAATTTCCCGGAGTGCTTCAAGGAATATGCCGATCTTTTGAGCTGGTATAAATACTGGGAAAAGACCCTCGATACCAGCAACGCGCCGTTCTGGCTTTGGTTTGTCGGGGGAAGGCTCAACGCTTCCTACAACTGCGTCGACCGCCATCTCGAAAAGCACCGGAACAAGACGGCCATACACTTCGTTCCGGAGCTCGAAAACGAGCCGATACAGCACGTCACGTATCAGGAACTCTACGTAAGGGTGAACGAGGTGGCGGCGCTTTTGCGCAATTTCTGCGGCCTCAAGGCGGGCGACAGGGTCACGCTCCACATGCCGATGGTCGCCGAGCTGCCGATCACCATGCTCGCCTGCGCCCGCATCGGCGTCATCCATTCCCAGGTTTTCAGCGGCTTTAGCGGCAAGGCTTGCGCCGACCGCATCGTCGATTCCGAAAGCACGGTTCTGATCACGATGGACGGCTACTATCGCAGCGGCAGTTTGCAGGACCACAAGGAAAGGGCCGACATCGCCTGCGAGGACGCGGCGAAAGAAGGCCACAAGGTGGAAAAGGTCCTCCTCTGGCAGCGCCATCCGGGGAAATATTCGAGCCAGAGAAAGCTCGTAAAAGGCCGCGATTTCATCATCAACGACCTTCTCAAGGATTACCGGCACACCCGCATCGATCCGGTTGCCATGCCCGCCGAAGCGCCGCTTTTTCTCATGTATACGAGCGGCACGACCGGCAGGCCCAAAGGCTGCCAGCATTCGACCGGAGGCTATCTCGCTTACGTCGCCGGAACTTCCAAATACATCCAGGACATCCATCCCGAAGACGTCTATTGGTGCATGGCCGACATCGGCTGGATAACCGGACACTCTTATATCGTCTACGGGCCTCTTGCTCTCGGCGCTTCGAGCGTCGTCTACGAAGGGGTGCCGACCTATCCCGACGCCGGCCGCCCGTGGCGCATCGCCGAAGAATTGGGCGTCAGCATCTTCCACACTTCGCCGACGGCGATCCGCGCCTTGCGCCGCTCGGGCCCCGAGGAGCCGAAGAAATACAGCTATCGCTTCAAGCACATGACCACGGTCGGCGAGCCCATCGAGCCCGAGGTCTGGCGCTGGTACTACGAGACCGTCGGCAAAAGCGAAGCGGTGATCGTCGACACCTGGTGGCAGACCGAAAACGGCGGCTTTCTCTGCAGCACCGTCCCGGCCTTGCAGCCGATGAAGCCCGGAAGCGCGGGACCGGGCGTGCCTGGGATCCACCCCGTCATTTATGACGATGAGGGAAAGGAGATCTCGCGCGGCTCGGGGCGGGCCGGCAACATCTGCATCAGGAATCCCTGGCCCGGAAGTTTCCAGACCATCTGGCGCGATCCCGAACGCTACGTTCGCCAGTATTACGAGCGCTACAACAAGAAGAAAGGCAGCACTGACTGGCGCGATTGGCCCTATTTCGCGGGCGACGGGGCGGTTCAGGCCGAAGACGGTTATTACCGCATCCTCGGGCGCATCGACGACGTCATCAACGTCGCCGGCCATCGCCTCGGCACCAAGGAGATCGAGTCGGCCGCGCTCACCGTTTCCGAGGTCGCCGAAGCCGCGGTGGTTCCGGTCGCGGACGAGATCAAGGGACGCGTGCCCGATCTTTACGTCGCCTTGAAGCCCGGCCTCAAGACGAGCCGCGAACTCGAAGAACGCGTCGCCGAGGCCGTCGTCAGCGAGATCAGCCCGATCGCGCGGCCGCGCAGGGTGTGGATTGTCCCCGACATGCCGAAGACCCGTTCGGGCAAGATCATGCGCCGGGTTCTCGCCGCCATCTCGAGCGGGCAGGATGCGGGAGACACCTCGACCCTCGCCAACCCGGAGGTGGTCGAGGAATTGCGCAAGATGGTGCGGCTCTAGCCCGATCGCGGCCGACGTATAAGTTCGATCGTCCCGTAGGCGTCGATACGGGCGTCGAAAGCGCGGGAGAGGACGGTCGAGGTTTCCTCTTCGACGATGATCGCAGGCCCTGCGATCTCCGCGCCGGGCTTCAAGGCCTTGCGTTCGAACACCGGGACGCAGAGGAACTCGCCGCTGTCGGGAAGGAGAAGCGGGCGCTTTGCCGAGGGCTTTGGAGCCCATGGCCGGGGCGTCTGCGGCGGCGCGACCGCTTTTCGCGGGATTTCTGCCACGAGCCGCAAAACCCAACCCAAGGCTTCGACTTCGACCCCGGGGATGGCGCGGTGGTAGAGGCGGCTGTAGGCCTCTTCGAAACGCTTGCGCAGGAATAGGGCGTCGCTTTTGCGGTAACGTCGCAGAGGCAGTTCGACGGCGATCTCGTGACCTTGGCCCTGATAGCGCATAAAGGCCGAGCGGCTTTCGAGGAGTGGCGCCTCGCCCGCGCCTTTGCGGACGATCGCCTCGGCCTCTTCGCGCATTGCCGCCAAAAGCGCATTCGCGCGCTCTGCATCGAAGGCGTCGAGGCGCTGAAACCACGAGCGCACGATTTCGTAAGAGACGGGAGCGCGCAAAAAGCCGACCGCCGAGCCGATCCCGGCGTAAGGGGGAACGAGAACGCGCTCGATCCCGAGCTTCTCCGCGAGACGGGCGGCGTGGAGAGGCGCGGCGCCGCCGAAAGCCACAAGCGTGCGTCCGGCGACGTCCTTGCCGCTTTCGATGGCGTGAACGCGCGCCGCGTTCGCCATGTTTTCGTCGACGATCTCGCTCACCCCCAAAGCGGCAAGCGGCAGAGAAAGGGCAAGGGGTGAGGCCAGCTCGCGCGCGAGCGCCTTTTCGCCGGCCGCTCGGTCGAGCCTCAAACGGCCTCCCGAAAAGGCCTCGGGGTCGATGCGCCCGAGGACGAGATCGGCGTCGGTGACGGTCGCACAGCCGCCGCCCTGTCCATAGGAGGCCGGCCCCGGCAGGGCGCCTGCGCTGTCGGGACCGACGGTGATCCGCTTCAAGCGATCGACGCGGGCGATCGAGCCGCCGCCGGCGCCGATCTCCACCATCTCGATCACCGGAATGCGCAAAGGCAGGCCGCTTCCTTTCTTGAAACGGTAGACGCGCGCGACCTCGAAACTGCGGCTCGTTTGCGGCGAGAACGAGTCGATCAAACAGATCTTTGCGGTGGTTCCCCCCATGTCGAAGGAAAGCACCTTGTCGAGGGCGCGCTCGCGGGCAATGTGGGCGGCAAATATCGCCCCGCCCGCCGGGCCCGACTCGACCAGGCGAACCGGAAAGCGCATCGCCGTCTCGATAGTGGCAAGCCCCACGCCGGACAGAATCAGAAAAAGAGGGCAGAGGAAGCCTTCGTTTTTGAGAAGCGCGTCGAGTTCGCCCAAATAACGGGCGATCAAAGGCTGCACATAAGCGTTGGCGCGAACGTGGAGTGTCTATCGAGGTCGTGGATCCTCGGACATTACGGCCGCTCGATACCGATACCATTCGGGAGTCGGTGCGCAAGACAGGCCGACTGATCGTGCTTCACGAAGGCTGGAGTACCTACGGGATCAGTGCCGAAATAATCGCCTGCGTATGCGACGGACCGAA
>JAJYIC010000143.1 GCA_021790295.1 Pseudomonadota bacterium
GAAAGGACGCGAGAAGAGCCGAGGACGATCCTCTCCCACCGATACTTTGCGGCGAAAAATAGCTGATCGAATTTCCCAACTGTGTTAAATTTATCGCGTACAGGGAGCAAAGGCGACCCTCGTGGAACGCCCGCATGTGGAACGCCGGTTGACTGCGGTGCTTCTCGCCGACGTGGTCGGCTACAGCCGATTGATGAGCGTCGACGAGGAGGGAACGCATCTGCGTTTCGGCCATCTCGTCGAAGAGGTGATCGAGCCGAAGACGGCGGATTATGGCGGCCGCCTGATACGCAGCATGGGCGACGGCCTTCTCGTCGAGTTCGACAGCGCCTTCGCTGCGGTTCGTTGCGCCCTCGAGATCCAGAAAGGGCTTGCCGAAAAGAATGCCGGGCTGCGCCCCGATCGGCGCATCGAGCTCCGGATCGGCGTCAATGCCGGAGACGTCATCCGCGAGCAAGGCGACATCTACGGCCACAGCGTCAACATCGCGGCCCGGCTCGAACAATTGGCCGAACCCGGCGCCGTTTGCGTCGGCTCGGCCGTCTATGACCAGCTGCGCGGCAGCGAGGGCTTGGCTTTTCTCGATCGCGGCCGGCGCCTCGTCAAAAACATCGATCATCCGATCCATGTTTTCCGCGTCGCCGAGGCGCAGGAGAAACGCTCCGGGTTTCCCCAGCGGCTGGCTCGGCTTTTCGCGCGCCTCACTCAGCCGATCGCGTTTCGGCGTTTGCGGCCGGTGCATGTGCTGGTGGTTCTGGTCGGCCTGGTGATCGCCGGGACGCTCGGCCTTTCGGCTTTTCCGGTTTTGCGCGACGCCTGGAACCCGTGGCGTCACCCTTCGATCCTCGTCCTCCCGTTCAAGAACGCCAGCAACGATCGAGAGCAGGACTATCTCGCGGACGCGGTGACGGTCGATCTTTCGACCGATCTTTCGCACATGCGCGGGCTGCTCGTGATTGCTCCGGCCACGGCCTTGACCTTTAAAGGGAAAGACGTCGACCCGAGAGGGATCTACCGGGAAATCGGCGCCCGTTACCTTGTCGAAGGCGCGATCCGCCGCGTCGGCAGCCGCGTCGAAACAGACAGCCAGCTCATCGACGGCGCTTCCGGCGTGCAGATCTGGGCCGACCGTTTCGGAAGCGAGTTCGGCCATCTCCTGCGCCTCGAACACGAGATCACCGGGCGCATCGCGCAGTCGCTCGATGTCGCTCTGGTAAAGGCCGAGGCGCGCCGCGTGGCGCCGGGGTCATCGCCGAGCGCGCTCGATTTGCGTTTGCGTGCGGAGAGCATCTTTTTCGGCTCGATCACCCCCGCGCATACTCTCGCCGCAAGGCGGCTTCTTGGCGAGGCCGTGCGTCTCGACCCGAATTCGGCGGAGTCCTGGGCGCGGCTCGCCGAGATCACCGCGTCCGACTATCTCGTCCACTGGAACGGCGCCGGCCCGGCCCAACGCGAGGAGGCGGAAGAGGCCGCGCAAAAGGCGCTCGCTCTCGATCCCGACCTCGCTTTGGCGCATCTGGCGAACGGCTTTGTCGAACGGGCTCTCGGAAATCACCAGGCGGCTCTCGAAGCGTTCAGCCGGGCGATCGCTCTCAATGCCAATCTTGCGCTCGCCTATGTCGAGAAGGCCGACGAACTGATCCTCCTCGGACGGCCAAACGAAGCCCCCGCGCTCGTCGCCCACGCCATAAAGCTCAGTCCTCGCGATCCCTCTCTCGGGATCTTTTATTGGGTTTCGGGCCGGGCCTATTTTTACGCCGGGCACTACGGGCGGGCGGTTCCCTGGCTCGCCAGATCGGTCGAAATGAGGCCGAACTTGTGGTTCAATCGCCTGTATATGGCGAGTGCCGAGGCTCTTCTCGGCAAGAAGGAAGAGGCCGGGAAAACCCTCGCCTCGTTCAACCGCCTCTTCTCGCGCCCCCTTTATACGGTTGCCCATGTCGAGGCGCTCGAACACCCGAGCCCGAGCGACAATGCGGTGGTCGCCGCCGCGCACGGTCACTTCTACGAAGGGCTGTTGCGCGCCGGCATGAAGGCGCGCTGACGGCGAAAACGCGGAAAACCGTCGCGCGCCCCCGAAGATTGCGGCGCGGCGGGGCCGTTTGCCTCGCTTGCGCCCTTCGCGTATAAGGAGAGCCGAATGCGCCTCTTCGGCCGCTCGGGCCGCAAAGGGCGCACGCGCCGGCGAAAAAGAGCCTTGCCCGACACCGGGCGATCGCAACGGGGAGAACGGCAATGCCGAAACGCGGCAGTGAACTCGTCGCCGAAGCCGAAAAGCTTTACAACCAGACGCTCACGCCCGAGAAAACCCGGCAGATCGCCGGGCTTTTGAAAAGGGGCCTCGCCGAGGCCTGGGGTCTTTACGCCAATATCGTCGTCTGCGATTACCTGAACCGCTGGAACGGGGCCGGCAAAGAGGAGCTGGCGGAAGCCGGCAGGGCGGTGCGCAGCGCCTTGAAACTGGCTCCCGACGTCGCCATTGCGCATCATGCGAAGGGCTTTGTTCACCGTGCGAGGCGGCAGCACAAGGCGGCTCTCGCCGCTTTCGATCAAAGCCTGCGGCACAATCCCGACTTTGCCCGCGCCCGCGCGCAAAAAGCCAATGTCCTCTTTTATCTCGGGCGCTTCGATGAGGCTTTGCGCGAGATCGAGAGGCTGATCGAGAAAAGCGCCGGGACCCCCTCGCTCGGCATGTTCCATTGGATCAAGGGACGGACGCTCTTCCATCTGGAGCGATATGAGGAGGCGCTCCAGCCTTTACGGCAGTCGATCGCGAGCTGGCCCGATCTCTGGTACAACCGTTTGTATTTCGTCAGCGCCTGCGCGCATCTGGGAAAGAAAAACGAAGCGAAAGCCGCGTTGGAGGAATTCAAGGCGCGGTTCCCGCGTTACACCCTCGCCCGCGTCGCGGAGAATGAAAAGGCGAACCCGAGCGGCCATCGCCGCGTGGTCGAAGGCCGGGAGAAATTTCACAACGGCTTGCGCCTCGCGGGCTTGCACTAAAGGGCCGGGAAGCCTCGCGCGAACCGCGGCGCGCTCTCCCCGGTTCGCGCTTTCGCCGTTAGGATGAGGCTCGCAATGACGCCGCAAGGAGGGTAGGGCATTGGCGACGAGTGAGAAAGAGAGCGCTCTCGTTTCGAGCGAATGGTTGTCGCGCCGTCTTTTCGATCCCGGGATCCGGGTGGTCGACGGCACCTATTTCCTTCCCACGGTCGCGCGCGACGCGGAAAAGGAGTTCCTCGCGCGCCACATACCGGGCGCGGTGCGTTTCGATATCGATGAGGTCAAAGACCAGCAAAATCCGCTTCCGCACATGCTTCCCTCGAAAGAGGAATTTGCCGAAAAGGCGGGGGCTTTGGGGCTCGGCGAGGAGGCGATGATCATCGCCTATGATGCAACGGGTCTTTCGAGCGCGGCGCGGGTGTGGTGGATGTTCCGCGTCTTCGGCCATGAAAGGGTTGCGGTCCTCGACGGCGGCCTGCCGAAATGGGTGAAAGAGGGGCGGCCTTTGGCAGCGGACCCGGCAAAGGCAAAGCGCGCTCTTTTTACCCCGCGCTTTCGTCCCGAACTATTGGCCAGTTTGGAAAGGGTGCGCGAGGAACTTAAGAGCGGCAGCGCGCAGATCCTCGATGCGCGCTCGGCGGGGCGCTTTAGCGGGCGCGAGCGGGAGTTTCGCGCGGGCCTCAAAAGCGGCCATATGCCGGGCGCCCTCAATCTTCCCTATCTGGAGCTTTTTTCGCCCGAGGGAACGCTTTTGCCGCTCGATAAAGTCTCTGAACGCTTTCGCCGCGCCGGGGTCGATCTCGAACGCCCGGTGACGGCAAGCTGCGGCTCCGGGGTGACCGCTTGCGTCCTCGCTCTCGCTCTTTTTCTTTTGGGGAAGGAAAAGGCCGCCGTTTACGACGGTTCGTGGTCGGAGTGGGGGGGACGCGAGGACACCGAAATCCTCGCCGATTGAGGGCGGGCGGGCGTCTCTCGCGCCGCCTTCGGGCCCTCCTGCCGCCTTTCGCGAAAGAAGGTTGCGAGGATTTCGCGTCCGCGGCCCTCCCCGATCCCGCCGTAGATTTCCGGGCAGTGAAAGGCGCTTTTCTGTTGAAAGATGCGCGCGCCGTGCTCGACCCCTCCGCCTTTCGGGTCATAAGCGGCAAAATAAAGGCGACGCAATCGGGCAAAGCCGATCGCCGCGGCGCACATCGGGCAAGGTTCGAGGCTGACATAGATCTCGCAACCCTCGAGTCGGCCCGCCTGAAGCCGGGCACAAGCGGCCCGCAGGACGAGGATTTCGGCGTGCGCCGTAGGGTCGCGGTCGCTTTCCATGCGGTTATGCGCGCAGGCGAGAAGGCGCCCTTTGCCGTCGAAAATTGCGGCGCCGACCGGAACCTCGCCCTCGGCCGCCGCCTTTAGAGCTTCCGCAAACGCTAAAGTCATCCGTTCGAGGCCCCGTTTCATCCGCCATGCCTTTGCCGTATGCGCAGCGGAATGGGGATCGGCCGGCGGGTCGAAAGCCTCATGAAAAGCCCTTCCTGTTCCTCCTCGGCGTGCATCGCGCCCGAGACCGTAAAAAACGCAGCGAGACGCCAGCGTACGCGCCCCAAAGCCTCGACCCGCATGCGCCCCAAAAGCCTGTCGTCGATTGTGACCGGGCGGCGATAGCGGATCGCGGTCGAAAGGAGGATCGGGGCGACATCCTCGGCGAGCGCTTCGCGCAAAGGATAAGCCTCTTCCATCAGCCCGAGGCGCAGATCCTCGAGCCAGCGTATGAAAACGATATTGCCGACGATCCCGGCGAAGTCTATGTCGTAAGTGCGGATCGGCAGAATCTGCTCGTAGAATTTGTTCATATTGTTCCCTTCGCCCGCGCTCAGCATGGCACAGCCGACGATCGGCCTCACCCTCGATCACGAACCTCCGGGAGGCTATTCTCAATTTCCCTGGTATGCGATCCGCGAGAATTACATCGCCGCGGTCACCCATGCCGGAGGCCTTCCGGTCCTTCTCCCGCATGAGCCCGGCCGTGCCCTCGACTATCTCGACCTTATCGACGGGCTCATCGTCACCGGCGGAGGATTCGACATCGATCCCGCCCGTTTCGGCGCCGGCGAACGCCATCCGAGCGTCACCATCAAGGAGCGCCGCACCCAATTCGAACTCGCCGCGGCCGAGGGCGCGCTCTTTCGCGACATGCCCCTTCTCGGCATCTGCGGGGGCGAGCAGCTTTTGAATGTGGCGCTCGGCGGAACCCTGATCCAGCACATTCCGGACGAGGTGCCGAACGCGCTTCTCCATCGCCAAAAGGCTCCCCGCGACCAGCCGGGACATGAAGTCGAGATTCTCGCCGGAAGCCTCCTTCACCGGATTACCGGGGCGCTCTCGCTTGCGGTCAACAGCGCCCATCATCAGGCGGTCAAGGACTTGGGTCGGGGGCTTTCCGTTTGCGCCCGTGCCGGCGACGGCGTCGTCGAGGGCATCGAAGACCCGCGCCGGCGCTTTTGCCTCGGTCTCCAATGGCATCCGGAATTCGAGATGGGCGAGCCCGACCGCCGCGTCTTCCGCGCCTTTATCGAGGCTTCGCGCGGGTGAAAGAGGAGCGGATCGCCAAGGTTTTGGCGCGCGCCGGGCTCTGCTCGCGGCGCGAAGCCGAACGCTGGATCGCCGCCGGCCGGGTTTCCGTCGATGGCGCTCTTCTCGAAAGCCCGGCCAAAACCGTCGGCGCCTTGAGCGAGGTCCGCGTCGACGGCCGGGTTTTGCCGTCGCCGCAACGCCCGCGTCTTTTCCGTTTTCATAAGCCGCGCGGGCTCGTCACTTCAGAGCGCGACGAAAAAGGCCGGGCGACGGTGTTTTCGGCGCTTCCCCCGGGTCTGCCGCGGCTCCTTTCGATCGGCAGGCTCGACATCAATTCCGAAGGGCTTCTTCTCCTCACCACCGACGGCGCGTTGGCGCGCCGTCTCGAATTGCCGGCAACGGGCTGGATCAGGCGCTACAAGCTGCGCGTGCACGGGGCGGTCGAAGAGGCGCAGCTTGTCGCGCTCGAACAGGGCGTCACCCTCGAGGGAGTTCGCTACGGTCCGATCTCTGCGCGCCTTCAAGCCGTTCGCGGTTCGAACGCCTGGGTCGAAGTCTCTTTGCGCGAAGGCAAGAACCGCGAGCTGAAACGGGTTTTTGCCCATCTGGGGCTCGATGTCACGCGCCTCATCCGGCTCTCTTACGGTCCCTTCCAGCTCGGCAATCTGGGGCGCGGAGAGCTTGCCGAAGTGCCGGCGAAGGTTCTCGCCGAACAACTGGGTGAGATGCTTTCCGCCGACCCCCATGCGCATCGTCGCCGGTAGGCATCGCGGGCGCCCTCTTTGGGCGCCTCCCGGGAAAAAAGTGAGACCGACCGCCGACCGCGCCCGGCAAGCGCTTTTCGACATTCTGGCGCACGGCTCCTTTCTTTCGGGCGGCGCGCCTTTCGAAGGCGAAAGGGTTGTCGACGCCTTTGCCGGAACGGGCGCCTTGGGGCTCGAAGCGCTGTCGCGAGGAGCCCTAGAGGCGGCTTTTATCGAAC
>JAJYIC010000144.1 GCA_021790295.1 Pseudomonadota bacterium
GGCGAGCGAAGAGATGGCAGAGATCGCTCTGTCTGTGCGCCCTTTCGCCGTCTGCCTTGTCCCCGAAAGGCGGCAGGAGCTGACGACCGAAGGGGGGCTCGATGCCGAAAGCGGCGCCGCCCACCTCGGAGCAATTATCGCCCCGCTCGCAAAGGCCGGGATTCGGGTGTCGCTTTTTATCGATCCTGACCCTCGCCAGATCGCCGCGGCGGCCCGTCTCGGGGCGTTTGCGGTCGAACTTCATACCGGCCGCTTTTGCGATAGCGAAGGCGCGCGCCGGAAAGGGGAGCTTTTGCGCCTCGTCGAAGGGGCGGCGGAGGCGCGCCGGCAAGGGCTCGAATGCCACGCCGGGCACGGCCTTTCCTTTGCGACGGTGGGGCCGGTCGCGGCGATCCCCGAAATCGTCGAACTCAACATCGGCCATTTTCTCGTCGGCGAAGCGATCTTTTTGGGGCTCGGCGAAGCGGTAGAAAGGATGCGCAACGCGATCGCTTTGGGCCGTGCCGGCGCGGCCCAAAGCGAAGCGCGCCGAGAGGGGCGGCGATGATCATCGGCCTCGGCAGCGATCTCATCGATATCCGCCGTCTCGAAAAGGTGATCGAACGTTATGGCGAGCGCTTTCTCGATCGGATCTTTACCGCGGTCGAGCGCGAGAAGTGCGATCGCAGGAAAAACCGGGCGGCGAGCTATGCCCGCCGTTTTGCCGCCAAAGAGGCCTGTTCGAAAGCGCTCGGCACGGGCTTCAGGGGCGGCGTCTTCTGGCGCGATCTCGGGGTCGTCAATCTCCCTTCGGGGCGCCCGGGGATGGAATTGACGGGCGGCGCATTGCGGCGTCTTTCGGCGATCACCCCTTCCGGGATGACGGCGCGGCTCGATCTCTCCCTGACCGATGAACCGCCTTTGGCCCAGGCGGTCGTCATCATCAGCGTCATGCCCTCGCTCTAGCCAGCATTCCTCTACCGATGGAAGGGCTTCCGGAATTTCGATGAAAATGAAACCCGTTCGCAGAACCCTCCCCAAGGCGAAAGCCAAAGGAGGCGTCCTCGACACGATCAAGACCGTCGTCTATGCAGTCTTGATCGCGCTCGCCGTGCGCACCTTCGCCTATGAGCCGTTCAACATACCGTCCGGCTCGATGATCCCCACTCTGGACGTCGGCGACTATATCTTCGTTTCCAAGTTCTCTTACGGCTATAGCCGCTACTCTTTGCCGTTCGGCTTGCCGCTGATCCCCGGACGCATCTTTTTCCATCCGCCGCGGCGCGGCGACGTCGTCGTCTTCAAGCTTCCGACCAACCCTTCGATCGATTACATCAAAAGGGTCATCGGTCTTCCCGGAGACCGCGTCCAGGTGACGGACGGAGAGCTTTACGTCAACGGCAAGCTCGTGCCGCGAAAGCGGATCGGCGACTATATGGTTCATCAGGCGGGAGCCATCATCCCGCTCCGACAATATGTCGAGACCTTGCCGGATGGCGTAAAGCATAGAATCATCAAGATGACCAACCAAGGAGCTTTCAACAATACCCAGGTTTATCACGTACCTCCCGGCGATTATTTCATGATGGGCGACAATCGCGACAATTCAGAGGATAGCCGTGTGCTTTCGGCGGTCGGTTATGTACCGGCGCAGAATCTTGTGGGGCGAGCCGAATTCATATTCTTTTCGATCAATGATTCGGCACGGTGGTGGCAGTTCTGGGAATGGCCTTTCGCCATACGCTACACGCGATTGTTCAGAGGCATTCACTGACGAGACAGGCGATCGAGCGGGAAATTGTCGCAAAAGGACCTGGAGGAAACCCTCGGCACCGTCTTCAAACGGCCCGAGCTTTTGACCGAAGCGCTCACCCATCCGAGCGCGCTCGGCTTCACCCGCGGCCGGCGCCGCAACTCCAGGACCCCGCCCAAAGGCTACGAAAGGCTGGAGTTTCTCGGCGACCGCGTGCTCGGCCTCATCATCGCCGATCTTTTGTGGCGCCGTTTCCCGCAAGAGCCCGAAGGGCCTTTGACGCGCCGGCATACTTCTCTCGTGCGCCGGGAAGCCCTCTTCCGCGTCGCCGAAGCGAGCGGTCTCGAAAACCATATCCTCTTGTCGCCGGCCGAAGCCGCGGCCGGAAATCCGGGGATCCTCGCCGATGCCTGCGAAGCGGTGATCGCCGCCCTTTATCTCGATGGCGGGTTCGAAGCGGCGCGAGCCCTTGTCGAACGCCTGTGGCAACCTCTTCTGGCGGAAATGACCCAACCCCCGCGAGACCCGAAAGGCGAGTTGCAGGAATGGACCCAGGCGCGCGGGCTCGGCCTTCCCTCTTACCAATTGCGCAAGCGTTCGGGACCCGACCATGCGCTCCTTTTTACGGTAGCGGCGGCGATCGCAGGGGAGGAGCCGGCGACGGCGAGCGCCTCGACAAAACGCGCCGCCGAAGCACAGGCCGCGGCGCTTCTTCTGGAACGCCTCTGCGGCAAGGAGAGCGGGAGGCGAGAGCGCTGTGACAAAGGATGAAAACGCGCGGCGTTGCGGCCTCGTCGCCCTCATCGGTGCGCCCAACGCCGGCAAGTCGACGCTTCTCAACCGCCTCCTCGGCGAGCCTCTGGCAATCGTGACGCCAAAGCCGCAAACGACGCGGAGCCGCCTTCTCGGCTTCGCCATCCTCGGCGCCACCCAACTCGTCCTCGTCGACACGCCGGGGATTTTCGCCCCGCGCCGCCGTCTCGACCGGGCCATGGTAAAGGCCGCCTGGTCGGGGGCCGAAGACGCCGATCTCTCGCTTCTTCTCGTCGATTGCGCGCGCGGCATCGGCGCCGATGTCGAGCGCATCCTGGACGGACTGGGAAAGCGGGGGCGAAAGGCGATCCTCGCCCTCAACAAGATCGACCTCGTCCGCCGCGACACCCTTCTCGGCCTTGCCGACCGGCTTTCGCGCAAAGCCTCTTTCGAACGGGTTTTTATGATCTCGGCCCTCAATGGGGATGGGGTCGGGGATCTCCGTTCCTATCTCGCCGAAAACCTGCCCGAAGGGCCGTGGCTCTATCCGGAAGACCAGCTTTGCGACGCGAGCGAGCGCTGGGTCGCCGCCGAAATCACCCGCCAGAAGGTGATGATGCAGCTCCAGGATGAATTGCCTTACGCCTCGACGGTCGAAACCGAAAGCTGGGAAGAGAAAAAGGACGGAAGCCTCAGGATCGGCCAGATCATCACCGTCGAAAGGCCGGGCCAGCGCGCCATCGTTCTCGGCGAGGGGGGGCGGCGTTTGAAGGCGATCGGCGTCGAGGCGCGCCGGGAGATCGCCCTGCGCCTGCGGCGCCCGATCCATCTTTTCCTTTTTGTCAAAGTGCGCGCGAAATGGTCGGAAGAGCGCGAACGCTACCGTGAACTCGGCCTCGATTACGACGTTTGAGAGGCCGATTTTCGCTCGCAACGCGGCCATGACGATTACTCAGACAGCCTCCGAGGCGGCTTTGGTGATTCGCCGCTGCCGAAGCGCGCTCCCGGACGAAAAGCCCGTTGCGGGCGCGGCAAACGGGGAGGCCCTGAAAGGGATGGCAATTCCTCTTCGTCCTCCCTAATTTTTGCGAGCGCAAGAGAGTTTGTTGCGGGCTTTGATGCAGTGGGTCGAACGAGGCTTTGTTCTCGCCCTCAGGCCTTATGGCGAGAACGCGGCGGTGATCGAGATTTTCACCCGCGCCCACGGGCGTCATATGGGGCTCGTCCACGGCGCCCAGTCGCCGAAATGGCGCGCGGTCTTGCAGCCCGGGAACGAGGTCGAGGCGCGCTGGCGCGGGCGTCTCAGCGAACATCTGGGCACCTATCTTTGCGAACTTCTTTCGGCCCATGCCGCCCGGCTTCTCGATGACCGTCTGCGCCTTTTGGCGCTTTCCGCGGCGATGACGCTCCTTTCCCTCTCGCTTCCCGAACGCGAGCCTTTCGCCGATCTTTTTACCGAAACGGAAGCCCTTCTTTCTGCCCTCGAAGAAGCCGAGGCGTGGCCGCAGCACTATCTTTTTTGGGAACTCCGCCTTCTCGCTGCGCTCGGCTTTGGCCTCGATCCGAGAGGGAAGGCTTTGCCGCGGGTAGAAGGGCCGGAGGGGCAGGAAAACATCGGCGCGGGGCTCGCGCTTACGGGCGGGCTTCTTTTGCGCGAGATCTTCGCCCCGCAAGGCCGCGCTCTGCCGCCGCAGAGAGCGCGCCTCGCCTTCCTTTTCGCCGCGGGCGGGCAAGAGGCCAAAGGGCGAGACGAGGCGAGGGCGCGATGAAGGCGATGAGCCCATCGGCGGAAATCCGCGAGGTCGATTTCTCCGAGGCCCTCGGCGAGCGGTATCTTTCCTACGCTCTCTCGACCATCATGGCGCGCTCTCTTCCCGATGTGCGCGACGGATTGAAACCGGTGCAGCGCCGCATCCTGCACGCGATGCACCAGCTTCGCCTCGACTCGCGTTCGGGATACAAGAAATGCGCCCGCGTCGTCGGCGACGTCATCGGCAAATTCCACCCTCATGGCGAGGTCGCCGTTTACGAGGCGCTGGTGCGCCTCGCCCAGGATTTCTCCGAGCGGTATCCGCTTGTCGACGGGCAGGGAAATTTCGGCAATGTCGATGGCGACAACGCCGCGGCGATGCGTTACACGGAAAGTCGGCTTTCCGCGGTCGCGCAGGCGATGCTCGAAGGCCTCGAGGCCGACGCCGTCGATTTGCGCCCGACCTATGACGGAGAAGAGCGCGAACCCGTCGTCCTTCCCGCGCGCTTTCCGAACCTTCTCGCCAATGGCGCTTCGGGGATCGCGGTCGGCATGGCGACCAGCATTCCGCCCCACAATGCGGGCGAAATCTGCGCCGCGCTTCTCCATCTGATCGACCATCCGCAGGCAGAGACGGGGGAACTTCTCGAGCACGTCAAAGGACCCGATTTCCCGACCGGAGGGGTTCTCGTCGAAAACGCCGAGGACCTGCGCCAGGCTTACGAAACCGGGCGCGGCTCGTTTCGCTTGAGAGCGCGCTGGAAATGCGAACCTTCAGGCCACGGCCTTTATCGCATCGTCGTCAGCGAAATTCCTTTCCAGGTGCAAAAAGGCCGCCTCGTCGAAA
This sequence comes from Pseudomonadota bacterium, assembly GCA_021790295.1. Classification (GTDB taxonomy): domain Bacteria; phylum Pseudomonadota; class Alphaproteobacteria; order ATCC43930; family CGMCC-115725; genus AP-15. The sequence goes on from JAJYIC010000144.1 coordinate 5,083, forward strand.
AACTGGCGGCCCTTCTCGAAGAAAAAAAGCTCCCTCTTCTCGCCGATGTTCGCGACGAGTCGAGCGAAGAGATCCGGCTCCTGCTCGAACCCAAAAGCCGCAACGTCGATGCGGAATCGCTGATGGAAGAGCTTTTCCGCGCTACCGATCTCGAAATCAAAGTGCCTCTCAACCTCAATGTCCTCGACGCTTCCGGCGTGCCGCGGGTGATGAGCCTCAAAGAGGCCCTCAAAGCCTTTCTCGACCATCGCCGGGAGGTTCTGCAAAGACAAAGCCGGCACCGTCTTGCGGCACTCGCCCGCCGCCTCGAAATCCTCGAAGGCGAACGGATCGCCCATCTCAATCTCGACGAGGTGATCCGCGTCATTCGCGAGGAAAAGGAGGCGAAAGCGGCGCTGATGAAGCGCTGGAGCCTTTCGGAAGTGCAGGCCGAGGCGATCCTCAACCTGCGCCTTCGCGCTCTCTCCCGCCTCGAAGAGATCGCGATAGAGAAGGAATTGAAAGAGCTTCGCAAAGAGGAGGCGGGACTCAAAGGACTCCTCGGGAGCGAAGCCAGGCAATGGCGCGCGATCGGCGCAGAGATGGAAGCGATCTCCCGCCAGTTCGGCGCCGGGGATAGGCAGGGCGCGCGCCGAACCGTCCTCGCCCCCGCCCCGTTGCCGCGCGAGAGCGCCCTTCGGAGTGAGCGCGAAGGCGAAGCGGTGACCGTCTTCTGTTCGCGGATGGGCTGGGTGCGCTCGGTCAAAGGCCACGGATTGGAGCCGCAAGCCCAACGTTTGAAGGAGGGCGACGCCCCGCGCTTTGCCCTCGCCGCGCAAACGACCGACCGCATCCTGCTTTTCGCCACCAACGGCCGCTTTTACACCCTTGCGGTCGAGCGCCTTCAGGGAGGGCGCGGGCAGGGCGAACCTTTGCGCCTTCTCATCGACCTGCCGAACGAGGATGACGTGGTCGCGATGTTCGTCTACCGTCGAGAGCTTTCCTTTCTTCTCGCCGCAAGCGACGGGCGAGGCTTTCTGGTCGAAGGGAGCGAGGTCTTCGCCGAAAGGAGGGCGGGCAAAAGGGTCTTCGATCCGAGCGAGAAAGCCTCGGCGCGGATCTGCCTCGAACTAGGCGCGGGCGACGCCGCCGCCTTTCTCGGCGAGAACCGCAAGCTTCTCATTCTGCGGCTTGAGGAAATCCCCAAGCACGCGCGCGGGCGCGGCGTTTTCCTTCAGCGTTACAGCGAGGGCGGACTCGCCGATTGCAAGCTGTTCCGCCTCGCCGAAGGGCTGTCGTGGAAGGCGGGGGAAAACCGCATCCGCACCGAGCGCGATCTTCGCCCGTATCTCGGCCGCCGCGGCGGCGCCGGACGCCTCGTGCCAACGGGTTTCCCGCGTTCCAACCGCTTTACGTAATAGGGGCGCCCCTAAAGCCGAAGCCCTTTATTCCGAAGGATCACCGAGG
>JAJYIC010000145.1 GCA_021790295.1 Pseudomonadota bacterium
ACAAAAAGAATGATCGGCGCCCCCACCGGCAAAAGCGACGGCAGGATCATCTCGCGTATCGCCGCGCGCGTCAGCATATCGACCGCGCGCCCGTAATCGGGTTTGCCGGTGCCCTCCATGATCCCCGGTATCTCGCGAAACTGGCGGCGCACCTCGACCACCACCGCACCCGCCGCGCGGCCGACCGCGGTCATGCCGAGAGAGCCGAAAAGATACGGCAGAAGGCCGCCCAAGAAGAGGCCGACGACGACGAACGGATCCTGTAGCGCAAAATGCACCTTGAGCGTGGGAAAGTAGTGGCGGAGGTCCTGCGTATAGGCGGCAAAGAGGACGAGAGAGGCAAGCCCCGCGGAGCCGATCGCATATCCCTTGGTCACCGCCTTCGTGGTGTTGCCGACGGCGTCGAGAGCGTCGGTCGTGCGCCTCACTTCGCGCGGCAGATTAGCCATCTCGGCGATGCCTCCGGCATTGTCGGTGACCGGCCCATAGGCGTCGAGCGCAACGATCATCCCGGCGAGAGCGAGCATCGTCGTCACCGCCACGGCAATCCCGAAAAGGCCGGCCGTGGCGAAGGACGCGACAATGCCGATGCAGATGACGACGACCGGAAGGGCCGTCGCCTCCATCGATACCGCGAGGCCTTGGATGATGTTCGTGCCGTGCCCCGTGGTCGAGCTTTGGGCGATACTGCGCACCGGGCGGAAGGTGGTTGCGGTGTAATATTCGGTGATCCAGACGAGAAGGCCGGTGACGAGAAGCCCGACGACGGCGCAGCCGAAAAGCCGCAGCCCGCTGATCGCCTGCCCCGAAACCATCAAGAGAGGCGCGGAAAAGCCGAACAGCCAGGCGAGGATAAGCGCGATGGCGCCTGCCGATAACAGCGCCGTCGCGATGAGCCCTTTATAAAGAGCGCCCATGATCCGGTTGCTCGAACCGAGGCGGACAAAAAAGGTGCCGAAAATCGAGGTGAGAATGCAGGCCGCGCCGATCAGGAGCGGCAAAGCCATCATCCGGTCGCGCAAAGGCGGAGCAAAAAAGATCGCCGCCAGGAGCATCGTCGCCACCACCGTCACCGCGTAGGTCTCGAACAGATCGGCGGCCATCCCGGCGCAATCCCCGACATTGTCGCCGACATTGTCGGCGATGACGGCGGGGTTGCGGGGATCGTCTTCGGGGATCCCGGCTTCGACCTTGCCGACGAGATCGGCGCCGACATCGGCGCCTTTGGTAAAGATGCCGCCGCCGAGACGGGCAAAGATCGAGATCAAGGAGGCGCCGAAAGAAAGCGCCACCATCGCTTCGAGAACCGGGCGCAGATCGCTCCCGGTCATCGTCGCGCGCAGGATGACATAATAGACGGAGACGCCGAGAAGGCCGAGACCGACGACGAGAAGCCCCGTCACCGAACCCGCCTTGAAGGCGATGGCGAGCCCCGCCTCGAGGCCGGCTTTGGAGGCCTCGGCGGTGCGCACGTTGGCGCGCACGGAAATGTTCATGCCGATATATCCGGCGCTTGCCGAAAGCACCGCGCCGATAAAATAGCCGATCGCCACGCGCGCTCCGAGCGCAACCCCGAGCACGATCAGAACCGCGGCCCCGACCAGCGCGATCGTGCGGTATTGGCGATTGAGATAGGCGCGGGCGCCGATCTGTACCGCGCTTGAAATCTCCTGCATGCGGGCGCTTCCGGCATCGGCGGAAAGCACTTGCCGGCTGGCGAAGAGACCGTAGAGAAGCGCCAATACCCCGCAGGCGATGACGAGAGCATAGGCCAAAGCCATTCTTTTCATTCCTTTTTGATGGCGCGAAAGGCGGGAACGCCAAACTCTGAGGCGTCAAAAAGCGCGCGCGGGCGCAAGATGCCAGAAGCGCCCTTTCGAGGCAACCGACCCCATGGAGAGCGGGCAAAAGCGCTCCCCACGCGACGCGCGCGACCCGTCACGACGGCGCCGGCAGTTGGGCCCGATACCACTCCAGGACCTCCTCCCCCGTCCACCACAGGACGTCGCGGTATTCCCTGAGGCGGGAGAAGACGCTCTGCAGATATTTGAGGCGATGAGGGGCGCCCATGATGTAGGGATGAACGGAAAGAGCCATGACCCGAGCCGACCCGGCCGCGTCGTGGTAGATCTGTTCGAACTGGTCGATGGCGCGATCGCTATATTCGCTCGCTTTGTGATGCTGGATCAGCATCATCGCCACATCGTTGCATTCCTGGGTGTAGGGAATGCCGACGAGCGGACGCGTTCGCGTCTTCAACAGAACGGGCTGGTCGTCGAGGACCCAGTCGCAAACATACTCGTAGCCTTCTTCGGCAAGGATGTCCGGGGTCTCCCAGGTCTCGGTAAGCCCCGGACCGAGCCAGCCGCGCGGGCTTTTGCCGCAAAACCCGCGGATCGCCGCCGTCGTGCTTTTGATGTCGGCGCGTTCGTCGGCGACCTTTTGCATATTCTTTTGGGTGAAGCCGTGGCCGATGAATTCCCAGCCGCGGTCGAGCGCGGCGCGGGCGATCGCCTCGTAACGCCCGAGCGCCGTTCCGTTGATGGCCAAAACCGGGCGGATCTTGAAGCGGTCGAAGAGTTCGAGCATACGCCAGAAGCCGACCCTGTTGCCGTATTCATGCCAAGCCCAGTTCGGTATGTCGGGCGAAGGCGAGCCTCCGGCGGGCGGGGTCAAGACCGTGCGCGGCATGGGCTCCCGAGGGTCCCATTCTTCGATGTTGACGATGACCCAAAGGGCAAGACGCGCGCCGCCCGGCAATCTGAGAGGCGGCCTCCCGGCGATCGGCGAATAATCGAGGCGTTCGTTCGGAAGCATCACCTCTTCCCCTTGCCCGCCCGGCCCTTGCGCGCCTCGCCCTTTGCCGCCGCTTCCTTTGCCGTCCGGTACCAGTCGAGGATCTCGACGCCATTCCAGTAAAGGACCCCGCGATAGCGGCGCACATGGTCGAAGACGGCTTCGAGATATTTGATCCGGTGCGGCTGGCCGCTGATATAGGGGTGGATGGCGATGGCCATCACCTTCGCGCGCTCCTCGCCTTCCTGGTAAAGCCGCTCGAAGCTGTCGATGCAGCGCCCGGTGAAATAGGCCGATTCATGATGCTGGACGAGCATCATCGGGATGTCGTTGAGTTCGACCGTGTAAGGGAGCGTGACGAGAGGGCCGTGCGCGGTCTTCACTTCCGTCGGCTCGTCGTCGTAAACCCAATCGCCGATATAGCGGACCCCTGCGGCGGCGAGAAGGTCGGGGGTCTCGGCCGTCTCCGTAAGGCCGGGCCCGAGCCAGCCTTGGGGCCTTGCTCCGGCGAATCGTTCAAGGGTGTCGAGAGAGCGCGCGATCATCGCCTTCTGATCGGCCACCTTGTGGATCGGCATCTGTTCGAAACCGTGGCCCATGAACTCCCAGCCCTGGTCCCGCGCCTCCCGCGCCACCCTTTCGTAAGCCTCGCACACGCGGGCGTTGATCGCCAACGTCGGACGGATCTGAAGACGCCCGAAAAGCTCGAAAAAGCGCCATACGCCGACGCGCATTCCGTATTCGTGCCAGGACCAGTTGGGGAGATCGGGAAGGAGAACCTGCCCCGTCGGAGCCGGCAGGACCTGACGGGCCATGGGCCCGGCAAAGTTCCAGAATTCGAGATTGACGATCGTCCACAGGACGAGGCGGGCGCCGCCCGGGAGGCGCAAAGGCGGGCGGTCGACGATGGCCGAATAAGGGGCGCGCTCGTGCGGGGTCATGGGCATCTCCTGCGGGCGGACGCAAACGGCTGCGCTCCACTAGCTCCGGCGCTCCCCTGCGGGCAAGGGCGTTCTTCTAAAGAGCGCTTTTTCCGGGCGCGCAGAGAAGAGTGTCGCGCGCGGGCGGGCCCGCCTCTGCTGCAACGCAGCAATGCAAAGCACCCTCTCCCCCGGGAAATCCTCTTGCGTCATTTTCGCGGAGGGCTTTAGAAAGTACTCAAAAGCCGGGGCCTGAAAGGCTGAGCCGATGCGTACGCGCGAATTCCGAGGAAACGTCTTTGTCGCAAACCTGCCGCGGGCTCTGAGCGAGGAGGAACTCGCCGAAGCCTTCGATCCTTACGGGATTGTCCTCAGCGCGTTTATGCCGCGCGACCCGGAAAGCGGGGAAGCGCTCGGTTACGGCTTTGTCGACATCGCGACGGAGCGCGCCGAAGAGAACGCGATCGCCGGCCTCAACGGGACCGTTTTGAAAGGCCGCCGGATCGAGGTCCGGCGCAGCGAACGCACGCGCAGCGCGAAAAAGCCCGCGCCCTCTCACGCGCCCCGCCGCGGGCCCGCCCCGTACCCGAATTTGGATGGAGAGAGGCCGCCGGCCGACTATTTTGACGCAGCAGCGGATTACCAGGCGCCGAAGCCCCGGCAAAGGCCGAATTTTGCCGTCGAGAAACGCTCTCTGCCGCCGCGCGCGCGGCCTTCACGATTGGACCAGCGCGACCCCGCTTTCCCGCATCGCGCCTAAAGCCTTTTCGAGGGAGCCCTCGACATCGAGGCCGCGCGTCGCATCGACGACGACAGAGACCAGAAAACCCTCGGCGAGCGCATCCTGCGCCGAATAGAGAACGCAAAAATCGGTCGCGAGGCCACAAAGGACGATTCGCGCGAAACCGCGCTCGCGCAGGTAGGAACTAAGCCCCGTCTTTGTCTGCCGGTCGTTTTCGCGAAACGCCGAATAGGAGTCGATTGCCGGGTCGTATCCTTTGCGCAAAACGAATTCGGCCCGGGGGACTTTGAGCCCTTGATGAAAATCGGCCCCGAAACTCCCCTGGACGCAATGGTCCGGCCACAGGATCTGCAAACCGTAGGATACTTCGATCGTCTCGAAAGGCTTCTTTCCCGGATGCGAAGTCGCAAAGGAAAGATGACCTGCGGGATGCCAGTCCTGGGTCAGCCCGACATGAGGAAAGCGTGCGGCCAAACGGTTGACGGCGGGAATGACGGCGTCGCCTTGCGGTACAGGAAGCGCGCCGCCGGGGCAGAAATCGTTCTGGATGTCGACGATCAAAAGGATGTCCTGCTCCGCGGCAGGCGAAAGCGCGGGATATCGGGTCATGGCAGGCTGCCCTCCGCGTCTGCGATCATGAGGAAGGATATCGGCATCCGGCCCCCCTTCGCCATCCGCCAGGCGCGGCGGCAAAGCGTTGGCGCCGCTTTTCCGCCCCGCTCTTTTATTCGAAGCCGGCGGGAGCGGCGTCGTCGATCAGAATTTCGGGCCTCGCGCCATTGCGGCTCAGTTTGAGGCGCCCGGCGACATGAAGGCTCGCTCCTCGGCTTTCGCTGAGACAGCGGCCGAGAGCGGTGCCAACGGCGCGGAAGGCGATTCCTTGAAGGCGGCCGGGATCGGAACCCTCGGCGAAGGAAAGGCGCAGATGGTCGGCGCCGACAAGCGCCCAGGAATGGACCCTTAGCCCCGGGAAGACAAAACGGGGTTCGGGATTGCCGGCGCCGAAAGGGGCAAGCCTTTCTATCTCGTCGAGAAGGGAGGGCGCAGCCGCGGCAAGAGAAAGCGCCGCATCGATCGAAAGGCGGGGCCGCAGACTTTGCCCCTGCGCGCCGAGGCGGAGCGCGAGAAAGGCGCGCAAACTCTCGAGCTTTTCGGCGGCGACGGTAAACCCGGCCGCCATCGCGTGACCGCCGCCGTCGATGACAAGCCCCTCTTCGCGCGCGGCGATCACCGCCGGGCCCAAAGGCAGGCCCTCGATCGAGCGCCCCGAGCCTTTGCCGATCGCCCCGTCGAGAGCGATGACCAAGGCCGGGCGGCCGTAGCGCTCTTTGAGACGCGAGGCGACGATGCCGATCACCCCCGGATGCCAGCCTTCCGCCGCCGCAAAAACAAGCGCGGGGGAAGGCTCAGAGCGTTCGACGATGGCGATCGCGGAGGCGAGCACTCCCGCCTCGATGTCGCGGCGTTCGCGGTTGTAGGCGTCGAGTCGGCGCGCGATCTCGCAGGCGCGCGCGGGGTCGTCGGCGGCGAGAAGCCTGGCTCCGAGCTCGGCTTCGCCGACCCGGCCTGCGGCGTTGACCCTTGGCCCCAGGACAAAGCCCAAATGGTAAGCCTCGATCGGCTCTTTGAGAGCGGCGAGGGACGCGAGCGCGGCAAGGCCGCAATTGCCTCCGCGCCGCGCGAGCTTCAGCCCTTGCGCGACAAATGCGCGGTTGAGACCCGTCAGCGGCACCACATCGCAAACCGTCCCCAAAGCCACGATATCGAGCCATTCCAAAAGATCGGGCTCTTCGCGTCGCTCTCCGTACCAGCCCTCCTCGCGCAAGGCGCGATTGAGAGCGACGAGAAAGAGAAAGACGACGCCGACCGCGGCCAAGCTGCGAAGCGGGGTGTCCTCGTCGAGGCGGTTCGGATTGACGAGGGAAAAGGCGGCAGGCAAAGCGGGTTCGCATTGATGGTGATCGAGGACGATGACGTCGAGCCCGGCCTTGCGCGCGGCGGCGAGAGGAAGAAACGCGCCCGAACCGCAATCGAGGGTGAGAAGGACC
>JAJYIC010000146.1 GCA_021790295.1 Pseudomonadota bacterium
CGTTGCCCTTTTGATGATCAGCACGCTTCCGACCGTGTCTTTGAAACGGATCCGCATCCCCCACCATCTCGTCATCCCCACTCTTCTCGGGATCGGCGTTTTGACCGCTTTTGTCACCACCGCACCGTGGCCGACCTTGAGCGTCATCGGCGGCCTTTATGTCGGCTCGATCCCCGTGACCATCCTCTTGTCGCGCCGTTTGCGCCGCGCCGCGCGCGAAACGCGAGAGCCGGTGCCGCTTCCGGGCCCCGCCTCCCTTCCCGCCGAAAGGGTTGCGGTGCGCGAACCGCGGCAGTGACCGCTCTTCGCGCTCTATCGCCCTCGGCCGCAATCGGGGAGCCCGAGGCCGGATGACAGAACGAGAGGGGCGGATTAAGCTCGTGGCGATGGCCGCAGAGCCGGTTCCGCTTTTTCCCCTTTCGGCCGCGCCTTTCGAGCTGCGCGAAGCGTCCGCGCGCGCGCTGCCTCTGGTCGTCGCCTCGCCTCACAGCGGCAGCGATTACCCGGCCGATTTCCTGCGTTCGAGCCGTCTCGACCCGCTCACCTTGCGGCGTTCCGAAGACAGCTTTGTCGACGAGATTTTCGCCGGTGCGCCGCGCCTCGGCGCCCCGCTTTTGCGGGCGCTCTTCCCGCGCGCCTATATCGATGTCAACCGCGAGGCCTATGAACTCGACCCGACGATGTTTGCGGACGCTCTTCCGGGCTTTGTCAACGCCTCGTCCTTGCGCGTGCGCATGGGACTGGGAACGATCGCCCGCATCGTTGCGAGCGGCGAGGAGATCTATCCGGGAAAGCTCGCTTTTGCCGAGGCGAGAGGGCGCATCGACGGGCTTTACCGGCCCTATCACAGGGCCTTGTCGCGCCTCGTCTCGGAGGCCGAAGCGGTTTTCGGCGGTTGCCTTCTCGTCGATTGCCATTCGATGCCTTCGCAAGTCTCCGCACCCGGCGGCGCGCGCGCGGCCGATATCGTTCTCGGCGATTGCCACGGCAGCGCTTGCGCCGGGGAGATCACCTCGGCCGCGCGGCGGTTTTTAGAGGAGCGCGGTTTTGCCGTGGCGGTGAATTCTCCTTATGCCGGGGGTTTTACGACCCTCCATTACGGGCGGCCTGGGGTGTGCCGTCACGCCTTGCAGATCGAGATCAACCGCGGCCTTTACATGGATGAGCGCCGTTACGAGAGAAAGCCCGCCCTTTCTTGCCTCGCCGCGGAGATGGCGCTTCTCGTCGAGCGTTTGGGGAAGGTCTTTGGCGACTGGCTTGCCCAAGCGCCGCGGCCCTCCGCCGCCGCCGATTGACCGATCGGCTTTGCCCGGCGGAAGGAGGAGGAGACCTCGAACGAGGCGGCTTTTCCCGGCCGCGGCGGGGCGGGAAAAAAATTGGGCCGCGTTTTGCGCGGCCCAAGTTCAGGGAGGAAACGCCTAGAAGACGTGCGGCAACATCACTAACCGGCGATCATTGCCGCAACGCACAATGTAATGTCTCCTCTCGGAATGTCAAGCCCTTTTTTCGAAAGACCCTGATCGAGCTATAGAATTTTTGAAAAGCTGATATTTCCAGAACGCAATCGCGCCAATCCGATGTGCGCCGCACAAAACCCGCCCAAGCTCGACAGAGCCTCCGCCCTCTTCGTCGATCTCGACGGAACCTTGATTGAGCTGGCCTCGCGCCCCGAGCTTGTGCGCATCCCTTCAAAGCTTCCGGCGCTTTTGGCGAGGCTCGATGAGGCGCTCTCTGGGGCTCTCGCGGTTGTAAGCGGGCGCCCTCTCAAAGAACTCGACCGGCTTTTAGAGCCCTGGAAGGGGGCCGCGGCCGGGGTACACGGGAGCGAGCGCCGGCGCACCGAGGGAACGCTCGAGCGCGCGAAAGGTGGGCGCAGCGCCCGCGCCCTCGCGCGCCTGCGCCCGCGGCTCGAAGCCTTTGCCGCGCGCGATCCGGGGCTTTTTGTCGAGGACAAGGAAACCGCCCTTGCCCTTCATTACCGCGCCGCTCCCCGCTTGGAAAGCGAGATATGCGCTTGGGCGCGGCGGCTTTCGCGCAAATCCGCGGCCTCTTTGCGGGTTATCGAAGGCGATCGGGTGGTCGAATTTGCCGCACCTTTCCCGCACAAAGGCAGCGCGATCGAGGCCTTTCTTGCCGAGCCGCCGTTTCGCGGCCGCCTTCCCGTTTTCCTCGGCGACGATGAAAGCGACGAAGATGGGTTCGCCGCGGTCAATCGGCTTCGAGGGATCTCGATCCGCGTCGGCCCTTTGGCCGAGACCCGGGCGCCCTTTGCCTTGCCGTCGGTTGCCGCCGCGCTCCTCTGGCTGGAAGCTCTATTCTAGCGGAGCGGGTATTTCTGCAAGGAACCTCCCTCAGCGCTTGATTGTTGGCAAAACAACGGCAGAAAAAAGGCGGCGCTTCGGAGGGAAAGAAATGACGATGGCAGAAACGCGCCCGGCGCAGCCGCTCCCTTTGCGCGCTGCGGTCGCTCCGCGGCGGCTTGTCGTCGTTTCGAACCGCGTGGCGGGGCTTCAACACCGGATGCCCGATACGGGAGGGCTCGCCGTCGCAATGCGCAGGGTGCTGGCGCAAAGGGAGGGCCTCTGGTTCGGGTGGAGCGGAGACGTGAACGAGGCGCCGGCGAAGCTTGCCGTCACCGGGGGCGAAGGGCTGGTAAAGATTGCGACGTTCGATCTCAGTTCCGAGGATTTCGGCGCGTATTACGTCGGGTTTTCGAACCGCGTGTTGTGGCCTCTGTTTCATTTCCGCAGTTCGCTTGTCGAATATTCTCGAAGCGCCCTCGAAGGGTATTTGCGGGTCAACAGGATGTTGGCGCGCACCCTGGCGCCGATGCTCGCGGAAGACGATCTCCTCTGGGTCCATGATTACCACCTCATTCCTTTCGGCGAGGAACTGCGCCGCACGGGTCAGAGGCAGGCGATCGGCTTTTTCCTCCATACGCCCTTTCCTCCAGCAGAGCTGTTCCGGGTGCTGCCGAACCACATTTCCTTGGCGAAAGCGCTTTCAGCTTATGATCTGGTCGGTTTCCAGACGCCCAGCGATTGTCACGCTTTCCGCGATTATATGACGCGTTGGGCCGGGGCAAGGGAGCTGGGGCCAACGGCGCTTTTCGCCTTTGGCCGGGTCGTGCGCACCGAAGTCTTTCCGGTCGGCATCGACGTCGAGGCGGTTGCGAGGCAGGCGGCCGAAGCGGATGCGAGCCGCCACATGGCGCGCCTGCGGCAAAGCCTCGGCGAAAGGGCCTTGATGATCGGCGTCGACCGCCTCGATTATTCGAAAGGGCTTCTCGCCCGTTTCGACGCCTATGGCCGGCTTCTTGAAACCTATCCCGAGACGCGCCGGCGAACCGTCTTTATGCAGATCGCCCCGCCTTCGCGCTCGGAAGTTCCAGAATACCGCAACATCCGCAGAAGCCTCGAAGCCGCGGCCGGCAAGATCAACGGCCGTTACGCCGAATTCGATTGGACGCCTTTGCGGTATCTCAACAAAAGCTTCGCCCACCCGGTTCTGACCGGCTTCTACCGCGCCAGCCGGATCGCTGTCGTGACCCCTTTGCGCGACGGGATGAACCTCGTCGCCAAGGAATATGTCGCCTCGCAAAACCCCGAGGATCCGGGGGTTCTCCTCCTGTCCTCTTTTGCCGGAGCGGCGCAAGAGCTCTCCGAAGCGGTTCTCGTCAATCCTTACGATATCGAAGGCATGGCCGAGGCAATGCAGCAGGGGCTTTCGATGCCGCTCGAAGAGCGCCGCCTGCGCTGGAACGCGATGATGAGGGTGCTCACAAAAAACGACCTCGACGCCTGGTGCCAGGGGTTTCTCGAAACCCTCGCCGCGAGCGCCGGAAAAGGGGAGTGAGCGTGCCCGGCGAGCCTTTGCTTGTCGGCGACATCGGCGCCACCAACGCCCGTTTCGGTCTCCTCTCGCAGGAGGGTGAACTGTTCCTCGCGCGCGTCTATCTCTGCGAGGAGTATCCGGGCATCGAGGAGGCGCTCCAATCCTTTCTCGGCGAAGCCTCGCGCGCGCCGCGGCCGCGCCTTGGGGCGCTTGCGGTGGCTTCGCCCGTCACCGCCGATCGCGTCGAGATGACCAATCACCCTTGGCGCTTTTCGATAGCGGCGCTCAAAGCCCGATTCGCCTTCGAACGGTTCGAGGTGATCAACGACTTTACCGCGGTCGCTCTCGCTTTGCCCTCTCTCGGCGCCGGCGACAAAAGGGCGATCGGCGGCGGCGCCGCGGTCGACGGCGCGCCTCTCGCGGTCCTTGGACCGGGATCGGGGCTCGGCGTCTCGGGGCTCATCCCTTGGGACCGGGGCTGGATCCCGATCTCGGGCGAAGGCGGTCATGGGACGATCGCGCCGCAGAGCGAGCGCGAAAGCGCGCTCGTCGATCTCTTGCGGCGGCGGTTCGATCATGTCTCGGCCGAACGCGTGCTTTCGGGGCCGGGGCTCGTCAACCTTTACGAGGCTCTTGCCGCCCTCGAAGGCATGCCCGAGCGCGGCTATACTGCGGCCGAGATCACCGACGAAGGGATCGGCGCAAAAGACCCGCTTTGCGCCGAGGCGGTCGTGCTTTTTTGCGCGATGCTGGGGACGGTTGCGGGCAATCTCACGCTGACGCTCGGGGCGCGCGGCGGCCTTTACATCGCCGGCGGCATCGTCCCGAGGCTCAAAGAGAGGTTCGACAACTCGCTCTTTCGCCGCCGCTTCGAGGCAAAAGGGCGGATGAGTTCCTATCTCGCGCCGATCCCCTCTTTTGTCGTCACCCACCCATTTCCCGCGTTTCTCGGATGCGCCGCGCTTTTGCGTTATCCCTGGCCCAAATGGGATTCGACGAGCCAGAGTTCGTAATCGACGCCGCGCGAGACTTCGGTAAAAAGATCGGCGGTGTCGGCGTCGCCAAATCCCGCCGCCTCCTCGATCGCTTTTCTGACCCCTTCGCCAAAGACGGCAAGCGCCCCCGAAACCGCTGCGAGATGCTCCTTTTCCCCCGCGACGCCGAGCGTATAAGGGAGAAGAAAGGAACGCTCCGCCGCAACCCGGATCGTCCCTTCGGCGGCGCCGCCGAGCTGGGCCGCCCGTTCGGCGATCTTGTCGCTATACGCTTGGGCCTCGTCGGCGATCTTGTCGAAAAGCTCGTGGACGGCGATAAAGCTTGGACCGCGCAGGTTCCAATGAGCCTGTTTCAACTGCCCGTGAAGATCGATAGCCGCGGAAAGATGCCGATTCAAAAGCGCCACCGATCGCGACCGGATGGCCTCGGGAAGCGTGTTGCGTGTCCTCAGCATGGCTCGTCCCTTTCGCTTGGATCGGGCCGGGGCGAAGAGCCTGCGAAAGGCCGAGGCTGCACCCCGACATATTCTAGAATTATTCCAATTTTAGATAAACCCGTAGCCCCTTTTGTCAAGCCGCCGCCATCGGCCTTGCGCCCTTATTTCCCTCGGCAATCTGGGCGCGATCGGGAAAGGGGCAAGCGCTGCGCCAAAAAGGCTACGGGGAGAAGCCTCGAAGGAGAGTTGTCGCCTCACGCATCTTGAAAGGAAGCCTCGGATGGCAAAGGGACTACTGGTTGCGGCCTTCGAATTCTCAAAGGTCGCCGAAGACGAATTCAACGACTGGTACGACAGCGAACACATCCCCGAAAGGGAGCGGGTTCCGGGGTTTCTCACCTGCGAGCGCTGGATCGGGGCTGAAGAGCCGAGGCTTTCGGTCGCAACCTATGATCTCTCCGCCCTCGCGGTTCTGAGGAGCCCAGATTATCTCAAGATCGCCTATCAGAACCTGTCCCCTTGGTCGAAACGCGTGACCGGGCGGGCCACCCGTCTTTTGCGTTTCGAAGGCGAACAGATCCATCCGGGGCACGAGACGGCGCCGAAAGGCGCCGGAGGGCTTCTCCTCGTCGCCTTCGCCGTCGCCCGCGACATCGAAAGCGCTTTCAACGACTGGTACGAGAAGGCGCATATTCCAGCCCTTAGGGCGGTGCCGGGAGTGCTTTCCGCGCGCCGCTTTGCCGCTCTTGAGGGCAGCCACAATTATCTCGCTCTCTACCATCTCGAAGAGCCCGAGGTCGCTTCCGGGGCCGAGTGGCAGCGCGCCGCCGCCGCAACCGCCTCCCCCGAAGCGATCCGCCCGCAGATGCGCAACCGCTTGCGCTTTCTTTGCCGGAGATATCGCCGCGCCTCGTGAGGAGGCCGCCCTGCGGATTGCCCCGCGGATTGCCCCGGGGATTGCCCCGGGGATTGCCCCGGGGATTGCCCCGGGGATTGCCCCGGGGATTGCCCCGGGGATTGCCCCGGGGATTGCCCCGGGGATTGCCCCGCGGATCGATTGATCGAGATCAATGTGCCGCAGGCGGCGAAAGAGGCCTCTCTCCGGCTCTGCCGGCGCCGCCCGCCGCGCAGAGGCATATGGGCCGATTGGCTCTAAGGATGCGAAGGGAGGGAAGACGATGTCGGAATTCGGAACCATGGGGGTCGACTGGGAGGAAAGGGTCGATTTCGACCGT
>JAJYIC010000147.1 GCA_021790295.1 Pseudomonadota bacterium
GCTGGTTTGGCGTGCTCGCCTTGAGCAAAAGGCCGGTGTTGATAAAGATGTTCTGCCCGCCGGCGACAAACGAGTTTATCTGCGGATCCTCGATCAGATAGACGTGGACATCGGCGGGATCGAGACCGGCCGCCTTCCAGATCGGGGTCATCATGATGTGGATGTCGGTCTCGATCTCGGCGTCGCGCACGACCTTGAGCGCGGCTAGGGCCTCCTGTCCGAAAAGAAGGAGAAAGGCGAAAGCCGCCGCCGCCGCGCGCAGGAAAGCGGAAGAGCGAAGAGCGTTCGCGCTCACGACCCGCTCGGATCGCGATCGGCGGAGGGAATCAGCCTTTGCCACCAGCCTTTGCGCGGTTTGGCCGGCCGCTCTTTTACGGTCAGCACCGGATAGGCGGGTTCGCTTTTCGCTTCGGCGACGCCGGCGGGCGCGGCAACGCGCGAGTTCCTTTCGCTTGCCGCGCCGGAGCGATCTTGCGCGAAGGCTTCTCCTTCTCTTTCCTCTTCGGCGTCCCCTCCATTCCCCGAGGTCGGCGCGCCCTCTCTCTTTTCCTTTTCGGCGGGCGGCCACTCGGCCGATCCGGCGCGCTCGCTTTCGCCTGCCGCAGAAAGGGCCGGCTCCCCTTCCGGCCCTTCGCTTTCCTGCACCGGCAGGATTTCGACGGTCTCGAAAGGAGAAGGCGTCAATTCGGGGGCAGGCCGATCGAGGGCGGCTTCCTCGCGCCCCGGCCTCTTCGCGGCGGAGCGCGGTTTAATTCGCCCGCGCGCCGGCGTTTTGCGGCTCGGGACCGGGGCGGGCGGTTTTTCCCGGGTCTGCTCGGCGGGCGCTTCGCGGCGAGAGCGGCGCCGGCCGCCGCGCCGCCCGCGGCGCCGCCGGCGGCGTTCGGCGCCTTCCTCGTCCCCCTCTTCGGCGGCGGCCCTCTCCTTTTCGCTGTCCTCATCCGCGCCGCGCGAAGAGACGGGCGCCGCGAAGGCGGAGGCGGCGGCGCTTGCGGGCGCCGTCTCGCCTGCCTTCTCGCTTGCCGGGCGCGTCAAGGCGCCCTCGCTTTCGCTGCGCCGCGGCCGCCGCCGGCGGCGGCGGCGCGGGCGTTCGGCCGACTCCTCCTTCTCGCCGGCGGCTTCTTTTTCCTCCGCCCCTTCTTCCTCTTCGCCCTTTTGCGGCCCTGCCGTCTCCCTTTCCTCTTCTTCGAAAGCGGCCGGCGCGCTCAACGCCACAGGGGCGCCCGCCGCCGCGCCCGGCCCCGCAGGCCGCACGCGATCCAGACGGAAAGCGGGCGGGATCAGCGCGTCGTCGCGCGCAAGCATCGCGCGGATGCCGTAACGCGCCTCGATCTGGATGAGAGAGGCGCGCTTCTGGTTGAGGATGTAAAGCGCCACTGCGGTCGGCACAGTGACGATGATTTCCGCCGAACGCCGCCGTATTCCTTCCTCTTCGATCGAGCGCAAAACGTGAAGCGCGGCCGATTCGGTCGAACGCACTGTCCCCGTCCCGGCGCAATAAGGGCAAGGCTGCGTCGAGGTTTCGGCAAGCGAAGGACGAAGCCTCTGGCGCGACATTTCGAGAAGGCCGAACGGGCTGATGCGGCCCACCTGGATGCGCGCGCGGTCGCTTTTGAGCGCCTCTTTGAGGCGCCTTTCGACCGCCCCCTGGTTCTTGTGCTCTTCCATGTCGATAAAATCGATGACGATGAGCCCCGCCAGGTCGCGCAGGCGAAGCTGGCGCGCGATCTCTTCGGCCGCTTCGAGGTTCGTGCGCAAAGCCGTCTCTTCGATGTTGCGCTCGCGCGTCGCCCGCCCGGAATTGACGTCGATCGCAACGAGAGCCTCGGTCTGGTTGAAAACGACGCTGCCGCCCGAACGCAGCTGGACGGTCGGCGAATGGATGGCGTCGATCTGGCTTTCGACCTGATAGCGGTGCAAAAGCCCGATCTCTTGATCGCGATAGGGCTGAACCCTTTTGGCGTGGCTCGGCACCAGCATTTTCATAAACGCCTTTGCCGTGCGGTAGCCTTCTTCCCCTTCGACCCAAACCTCGCCGATGTCGCGGGTGTAAAGGTCGCGGATCGAACGTTTGATCAGGTTTCCCTCTTCGTAGATGAGCGCGGGCGCGGTCGAACGCAGGGTCAGATCGCGGATCTCGTTCCACAGGCGCAAGAGATATTCGTAGTCGCGCTTGATCTCGGCTTTCGAGCGTTCGTTGCCGGCGGTGCGGACGATCACGCCCATGCCTTCGGGGATGCCGAGGTCCGAGAGAACATCCTTGAGGCGCCGGCGGTCGTTGAGGCTTGCGATCTTGCGCGAGATGCCTCCGCCGCGAGCCGTGTTCGGCATCAGGACGCAGTAGCGGCCGGCAAGCGACAGATAGGTGGTGAGCGCCGCCCCTTTGTTGCCGCGCTCTTCCTTGCTGACCTGGACGAGCATGATCTGGCGCCGCTTGATCACTTCCTGGATCTTGTAGGAGCGCACGGGGCGCGGCCTTTGCACCTCTTCGATCTCGTCGCCGCCGATCGTCTCGACGCTGTCGGCCGGGGCTTCGGTTTCGCCGTCGAGGGGGCCTTCCGCAGGCGCCGGGGAGGGGTCATGAGCGGCGCTTTCGTTCTCTTCCCCGACCGCGCCCTCGCCGGCCTCCCCTTCGAGCGGCGTCCCCTCCTCGCGGGCCATCTCCTCCTCATGCTCGAAAGAGGGGCCTTCCTCGGAAGCGGGATCCCCGCTCTCTCTCTCCTCTTCCCCTGCCGCCGCGGAAGCGGCAGGGGTGATGGCCTCGGGGAGCGCCGCGAGGAGCGCCGCCCCTTCCTCTTCGACTTCCTCTTCCGCCGCGGTTGCCGCGTCGCGCTCCGCAAGCCCGGGAAGGCCCGGCCCACGGTCGCCGATAGGGATCCTGTAATAATCGGGATGGATCTCGCTGAACGGAAGGAAACCATGGCGGTTCCCGCCGTAATCGACAAACGCCGCCTGAAGGGACGGCTCTACCCGCGTTACTTTCGCAAGGTAGATGTTCCCTTTTACCTGTTTTTTTGTCGATGACTCAAAATCGAATTCTTCGAGACGGTTCCCGTCGAGCACCACCACCCGTGTCTCTTCCGGGTGGTTGGCATCGATGAGCATTCGCTTTGCCATTCGGGCAGAACTCCAAACTGCGCTGCCGCAGCCCGGCGCCATTGGGAAGGCGGCGCGAGCGCGCAATTTTGGAAGCCCTTTCTCGCTCCATCGATCGGCGATCCACTTTGCATCATCGCTTCAGGGGAGGGTCTCGTCAGGGGAGGCCTCGGCTTCCTTCGATCCGCGCCGCCCGGCGCCGCGGCCCGCGCATCAGCGCAAAGGCCGCCGCCGTCAGGGCAGGTCCCGCAACTGGCGGAACCGGTTTCGGTCCCGGGCCGGCGGACAGCAGTTATCCACGTTTTATAATCTAAAGCGGGACGGGGCGAACGGCAATGATATCCTCAAA
Source organism: Pseudomonadota bacterium (assembly GCA_021790295.1). Lineage (GTDB taxonomy): Bacteria > Pseudomonadota > Alphaproteobacteria > ATCC43930 > CGMCC-115725 > AP-15. The sequence goes on from JAJYIC010000147.1 coordinate 3,443, forward strand.
AGAAAGGCGCCCGCGCGAGAGGGGCGGCAAAGGTCTCCACGGACGCTCCTGCGCCTTGGAATAGCCGCAGTGTCGGCGCATAAAAGGGGAACGAGGCGGCTCTTTACCGGACCGGTCGGGCCCCCGCACCCTATAGAGGCATGGCCAAGCTCTTCCGCTTTCTCTTCGTTTCGGTGGTGCTGGCGGCGATTGCCGGCGTCGCTTTCACCGCCCTTACGCTCTCTTATTTCGGGCGCAATCTCCCCGCCTACCGGCAGCTCGCAAGCTACCAGCCGCCGATCATGACCCGGGTGGAGGCCGGGGACGGGCGCCTGCTCGCCGAATACGCGACGGAACGCCGCCTTTTCCTGCCCATACGCGCCATACCCAAGCGCGTGATCGACGCCTTTCTCGCGGCCGAAGACAAGGATTTCTACACCGAGCCCGGTTTCGACCCGGTCGCCATCCTGCGCGCCGCCGCCGTCGATGTCGGCAGGCTTCTCGCCCACGAGCGCCCCGAAGGCGCTTCGACGATCACCCAGCAGGTCGCCAAGAACATGCTTCTGACAAATAAGCTGTCGATCGCGCGCAAGATCCGCGAGATCCTTCTCGCGGTGCGCATGGAGCATGTTCTCTCGAAGGATCGTATCCTCGAACTGTATCTCAATCAGATCTATCTCGGCGGAGGGGCTTACGGGGTCGCCGAGGCCGCGCTTACCTATTTCGACAAGTCCCTCGACCGGCTTTCCCTTTCCGAGGCCGCTCTGCTTGCGGCTTTGCCCAAAGCGCCAAGCCGCTACGACCCGAGGCTCCATCCACAGGCGGCGCGCGTGCGGCGCAACTGGGTTTTGGCGCGGATGGTCGCGGACGGCTGGGCGACCGCGAAAGAGGCGGCAAAAGCCGAAGCAGAGCCGATCGAAACCCGCCGCCGCAAAGCCGCAGAGACGGTGAACGCCCCCTATTTCGCAGAACAGGTGAGGCGCGAACTGGTCGCCCGTTACGGGCAAAAGATGGTCTACGAGGGAGGGCTTTCGGTGCGCACAAGCCTCGACCCGCGGCTTCAGCGCGCGGCCGACGCGGCGTTGCGCGCCGGGCTCATCGCTTATGACAAAAGCCATGGCGGCTGGCGCGGGGCAATCGCCCATATCGCTCTGGGCGGCGGGAAGGGCGGCTGGCCCGCGCGTCTTATCCGCGTCCCGGTGCCGCCGGCGGCAAAAGACGCCGGCTGGACGATCGCCGTCGTGGAGCAGGCGGGAAGAGAGGGGGCGCTGATCGGTTTTGCCGATGGCAAAAGCGGAGAGATCCCGTTTTCGGATATGCGCTGGGCGCGGCGCTGGCACAGCAACGGGTCTCTCGGACCTTTGCCGAGAAGCGCCGCCGACGTCGTCAGGCCGGGGGATGTGGTGATGGTGGCGCCTTTGCCCGCGCCTGGCCAAAGTCGAAGCGCACCCAGCCTTTTCACCCTTTGCCAGGTGCCTGCCGTATCGGGGGCTCTGGTGGCGATGGACCCTCATACCGGGCGCGTTCTTGCGCTTTCGGGCGGCTTCAGTTTCGCCATAAGCCAGTTCGACCGCGCCACCCAGGCGGAACGGCAGACGGGTTCGGCGATCAAGCCTTTTGTCTATCTGACCGCTCTCGAACAAGGCTTTACCCCTTCGACCCTCGTCGATGACGCCCCCATTTCGCTCGATCAGGGACCGGGGTTGCCGCCTTGGACGCCGAGCGACTACGAATCCACATACCGCGGCCCCACCCCATTGCGGATCGGCCTCGAACAGTCTCTCAACACCCTGACTGCGCGGGTTGCAGAGATCGTCGGCCTCGACCCGATCGCGCATACGATCGAGCGGTTCGGAATCCTGAAGCATATGCCGCGCGAATATTCCTTTGTTCTCGGCGCCGGAGACACCACCCCTTTGCACCTCACCGCCGCTTATGCAATGCTCGACAACGGCGGCAAAAGGGTCCTCCCGAGCCTCATCGACAGCGTCCAGGACCGCAACGGGGCGACGATTTTCCGCGCCGACGAGCGCCGTTGCGAAAACTGCAACGGGGTTTCCTGGAAAGGGCAGCCGCCGCCCACCCTTCCCGACGAGCGCAAACAGATCGCCGATCCGCTTTCGGTCTATCAGGTCATCTCGATGATGCGCGGCGTGGTCGAACGCGGCACCGGCACCGCGGTGCGCGCTCTCGGGCGGCCGGTCGCGGGCAAGACCGGAACCACCAACGATTTCCGGGACGCCTGGTTTGTCGGCTTTACCCCGGACCTCGTAGCCGGCGTTTACGTCGGCTACGATCAGCCGCAAAGCCTCGGCCGCGGCGAAGCCGGAGGGGTGGTCGCGGCGCCGATCTTTCGCAATTTCATGATGGCGGCGCTCAAAGAGACGCCGGCGCGCGCCTTTCCGACCCCGCCCGGCATCGAGCTTTACCGCGTCGACCCGGATACCGGCCTGCCGCCGTCGCCCGGCGCCCACGCGATCTACGAACCTTTCAAGCCCGGGACCGATCCCGGCACCAACCGCCATTTCGCTTTGCGCTGGACGCCGGGCGAAAGCACGCCCCTTGCGCCGCCCGTCGACGAGGGCGGGGGCGCAGCGCCCGCTTTGCCGCAAGCTCCGCAAAGGGGGACGGGCGGCTTATATTAGATTTTCGGGAAACGCGGATAAGAGGAAGGGGAGAAGCCATGCGCGCCGAGATCGAAGCGGTCGCCGGCGACATCAAGAGATCTCTGGCGCTTTTGCGGAGGCATCTTTGACTGGGAGAATGCCCTCAGCCGTTTGACCGAACTCGACGAAAAAGCCGCGGACCCTCATCTCTGGGACGATCCCGCGGCGGCGCAAAAGCTTTTGCGCGAACGCACGAAGCTGACCGACGCGCTCTCCAGCTTTCGCCAGATCGAAAACGAGCTCGACGAGACCCTGGAGCTGATTGCGCTTGCCGAAAGCGAAGGGGAAAGCGCCGTCCTTGCCGAAGCGGAAAGGACGCTTTTCGGCCTCAAGGCCGAAGCGCGAAGGCGCGAGCTTTCAAGCCTGCTTTCGGCCGAAGCGGACGCCAACGATTGTTATC
>JAJYIC010000148.1 GCA_021790295.1 Pseudomonadota bacterium
TGATCGAACCAGAGTTTGGCGCTCGCAGAGAGGGTCCGCGCCGCCCCTTCGAGACGTTCGAGAAAGCGCCGGGAAGGAAAGCGCGAGCGCGCCGCCAAACGCCCTCCCGCGGTCGACGCAAGCCGCTCCAACTCGATGAGCCGCCGGATTTCCGCGGCGCTGCCCCGGCGCAGATGACAAAGGGCGTGATGGCGCCGGCAATAGGCCGAACCGGGCCGCCGCCGGGCGCCGCAACGGTGAAGCTTTGCGCGGCCGGATAGATTAGGCGCAGCCTTCCTCGTCACCCGTCGAGGGCATCGTTTTCGCCCTTGTCTCTTTTGTCTGCGATGCGCATATAATAAAACAATCATCCGGATTGTCAATATAGCAATTGCTAAAATCGCATGAATAGCCCCTTCTTTCGCGAAGCTCTCGAACGCGCCGGAGCGAGCCAAGCCGATCTCGCGCGCCATCTCCGCCTCGCCCCTTCGGCGGTCTCGCGTTTGCTGAGCGGCGAGCGCCAGATGAAGGCTCTCGAAGCGGTTCAGATCGCCGATTTTCTCGGTGTCAAAGAGGAAGAGGTTTTGCGTCACGCTGGGAGCGGCTTCAGCGGCGCGGGCGAAAGCCAAAGGCGCGGTCGCCCGCCTTCGACCGCGGGGCCGGGCGCGCGGCCCCCGAGAGCGCCTTTGCCGCGCCCTTCGCGCGGCGATCTGATGCCGGTGAGGAGCGCGGCGCGCGGCGGCAGCGAGCAGGAGATGTTTCTCGAAGACGGGCCGATCGGCACCACCCCGCGCCCCGCCAATCTCGCCGGCGTGCGCGAGGCCTACGCTCTTTATGTGGTCGGCGATAGCATGGAACCGCGTTACGAACAGGGTTGGCTTCTTCACGTCAACCCTTGGAGGCCGCCGGTCCGCGGCCGCGACGTCGTTGTCTACAAAACCAACCAGGCAGTTCTCATCAAACAGTTCGTCGGCTGGGAGGGCGAGGCGTTGGTGCTGCGCCAACTCAACCCGCCGCAGCTTCTGCGCATCCCGCGCGCCGAAGTCGCCGGCTGCCACCTCATCGTCGGCTGCGACCAGGAAGGCTGAAAGGGCAAAGGAAATCGGCCCGTTCGGGCAGGACCGCGTTCGCCTTTTCTCAGAGGCTGTCGCCCATGCGCGTCTCTTCGACAAAGCGTTCGGTGGCGGCGTCGAGGTTGCGCCCTCCTCGCCCGCGCGGGGGATGGATGTAAAGGGCGGCGCGCGAAGGCTCGGCCAGCGGCGCCAGAGGGATTTCGTAGGACACCGCCGCCTTGTGATCCGCGAGGAGGTATTGCGGGCGAAAGACCCTGTCGAGAAGAAACAGGCTTTTCAAGAAATTGGTCTGCCCTTTGAGGAGATGGCGGCCGATGATCCCCATCATCTGGTAGACCTGACGCCAGCCCATGTGTTTCTTGTAAAAGGCGCGCTGCGTCGCGACCAGTTCCTCATAGAATTCCGCCAAAGAGAGACGCGTCGGCAAAACCGCATGCTGGATATCGAAAAGCCGGTAGTCGCGGGTCGCAAGATCCCCCGCCAGCGCTAGCCAGCTCTCGGTCCCCGGATAAGGGGTGTTGACGCTGACGTTGATGACCTCCCGCATATCGGCGGCCCATTCGCGCACCACGCGAAAGCGTTCGCGATCCCAGTCGGGGTCGGCGATCAAATTGATCGCGACGATGAGATCGAGAGAGCGCGCGAATTCGAGCGCCGCGAGGTTCTTATCGAGCGACACCCTTTTGCGGTGTTTCTTGAGCCCTTCCTCGTCGATCGCTTCCACTCCGATAAAGATGTATTTGAGCCCGAGCCGCTTCCAGAAACGGAACACTTCCTTGTTGCGCAAAAGAACGTCGGCGCGGGTCTCGAGGTAATATTCCTTTTTCAATCCGGCGCGAGCGATCGCCTCGCCCAGTTCCATGCCGTGGCGCTCTTGGACGAAAGCGACGTCATCGACGACGAAAAGGCCGGGTTCGCGCACCTGGCGCAATTCCTCGACGATGCGCTCGGGGGTCCGCAGGCGATAGCTGCGGCCGTAAAACGTCCAGGCGCTGCAAAAGTTGCAGTCCCAAGGGCAGCCGCGGGAAAACTCGATCGAGGCGCAAGGGTCGAGAATGCCGAGGAAATACTTGCGGCGATGGCGCAAAAGATCGCGCGCCGGCAACAGATCGTCGAGAGAGTGGACAAAGGCCGCAGGCGGGCCTTCGCCGTCAGCCGTGACGGCGCCCTGAACAGTCTCTGGGTTCTCGCCGCGCTCTAGCGCCTCTAAAAGAAGCGGCATCCCCGCTTCGCCTTCGCCTTTGAGGACGCAATCGATCGCCCCTTCGCCGTCAGCGAGGAGAGCCTTTGCGACAAAGGAGGCGCTGTGGCCGCCGACGCAAAGGAAGGATTGCGGCAGGCGCGCTTTTGTCAGTTTCGCGAGGTCGATGATTTCCGGGATGTTGGCCAGATAATTCCCGGAAAAGGCGACGACCTGCGGGCGCCAGTCGGCGAGAAGATCGAGGTAGGCCTTGCGGCTTTCAACCTGAAGGTCGATGAGGCGCACTTCGTGCCCGGCCTTTCGCGCCGCGGTCGCCACCAGTTCGAGCCCCAAAGGTTCGAGCCGCAAAAACACCTTCGTATACATGAGAGGGCTGGGGTGGACGCCGAGGAGCCGCATGAACCTCCCTCCCTTCTCGCCCGCAAGCCTGGCGCTCTCGCGCTTTTGAACCCCCGGCCCCCGGAATCGTTCCGTTCAAAGGCGCCCGCAGCGAGAAAGCGCGATTGAACCGGAGACAACAGAGGGCGGCAAGGGTATCGTCGCTGCAAAACCAGTACCGAAAGCGCAGCCGATGAGCCTTTCCTTGAAGGAAGTTTCCCTTGCTCTCGAACGCCTGTTGCGGCTTCGTTCGCTCCCTTTCGCCATGAAGCTTTTCCGCGAGCGCGCGGAAATGGAGGGGGTAGAGCGCATCAGGCGGCCGAAGGCGATCCACACCCTCGATCAGATCGTCGCCCAGGCGGCCCGTCTCGGCTGGACGGTCGGCATCACCGGGGATGATCTTGTCGGCGCGCAATGCCGCGCCGTCGTCGGCCTCGGGCGCGCCAAGGACCCGGCCTGGCATTCGGGCCGCCACATGGTCGGGGTCTGGTACGAGACGGCCGCAGACGCCGAAAGCCACCAAGGGGCGATGCACACCGTCGATGACGGGCTTTACGAGGCCCTCGCCGTCGCTCCTCTCGCCTCAGGCCGTCTCGACCCTCCCGACATCGCCCTTTTCTACGCCACTCCGGGGGCGATGATCTATTTCATCAACGGCCTTCAGTGGTCGGGCTATAAGCGCTTCGATTGGAGCGTGGTCGGCGAATCGGCTTGTGCCGATTCCTGGGGGCGCGCGCTCAAGACGCGCGAGCCGAGCCTTTCCATCCCCTGTTTTGCCGAACGCCGCTACGGCGGCGTTCTCGACGAGGAGATGCTGATGGCGCTCCCGCCCGAATATCTCGGCAAGGCGATCGCCGGCATGGAGGCGCTCTCCAAAAACGGGTTGCGGTATCCGATCCCTCTATACGGCATCCAGCAGGACGTGCGCGCGGGCATGGCCGCGAGCTACCCCGACCGCGCCGGCTGAGCCGCCCCTCTTTCAGCGCAAGGCCGCGGCCATGTTGCCGCCGTCGACCGTCAAGATCGCTGCCGTCGTCTTTTGCGCAAGGGCGAGGCTAAGAAAGGCCTCGGCGACGTCTTCGGCTTTGACTTCGCGCCCGAGAAGGTTTCCTTTGAGATAGTCCTCTTCGCTCTGTCTGCGCGCTTTTGCCCTTTCGGCCAAGAGTTGCGGCGAAAGCAGCCCGCTTCGCACCCGGTCGGCGTTGACGGCGTTCGCCCTTATCCCTTCTCTCCCGTATTCGAGAGCGTATTGCCGCATCAAGGCGAGCGTTGCCGCTTTCGCGAGCCCATAAGGGCCGAAACCGGGCCCCGGGTTGAGCGCCTGCTTCGAGACGTTGAATAAGAGGCAACCGCCCGTCCCTTGCGCCAGCATGAGGCGCAACGCCTCTTGAGCCACCTTTTGATGGGCGAAAAAATTGACCTCGAAGCTCGCCCGCAAAACGCTTTCGGCAACTTCCCCGATGGCACCCGTAAAGGCCGCCCCGGCATTCGAAAGGAGGATGTCGAGGCCGCCGAAATGGCGCGCAATTTGGGCAAAGCTCTCAGCGACCTCGCGCTCGTCCGTTACTTCGCAAGAAAGTGCGAGCGCGCTTCCGGGAAGCCTCTCTGCGGCCTCTTCGAGCCTCCCCTTCTCCTTGTCGAGAAGAGCGACTTCGGCTCCCGCCTCGATAAACGCCCGCGCCGCGGCAAGGCCGATGGTCCCCGCGCCCCCGGTCACGACCGCGATCTGGCCGGCGAGAGGCTTTTCCGAAGCTCCCTTCAGCTTTGCCTGTTCGAGAGACCAGTATTCGACGGCAAAAAGCTCGGCTTCGCCGACCGGTTCGAAGCGGCCGACGGCTTCGGCGCCGCGCGCCACCTCGATGGTCGAGACCGCAAGATCGGCGGCGATTGCGGCCTCCCTTTTGCTGCGCGCAAGCCCGAAAAGACCGAGCCCCGGAACGAGGACGATACGCGGCATGGGATCGAGTTCGCGTTTGGGGATTTTTTCCTTCTCGTTGTACCGGGCGAAATAGGCGCGGTATTGCTGGGCGTATCGCGCGACCGCCTCGCGCACCGCCGCCTTCCACTCCGCGAGATTTCCTTTGACCGGCGGCGGGGTGATGAGAGGCTTATTTTTGGTGCGCAAAGTCAAATCGGGGGTGGCAATCCCGGCATTGGCGTAACGCAAAAGCTCGGCGCCGGCGCAATAGTCGAGAACCTCGGGACCGCAACGGAAATCGAGAATGAAACGCTTCCACGACCCTTCGTTGCCGGGATCGGCCGCGGCGCAGGCGCCGCGCAGGATGGGGGCAACCCCGGCCGCCTCGGCGATCCCGCGAGGGAGCGCTCGCGGCAAAAAGACAACGCTCTTTCCCCGCGCGAGAGCCTCTTCGGCAAAGGTGACCGCAAGGATCGTGCGCTCGTAGGATTCGCGCGCCTCTTCGCCAAAGCTGACGAGCCCGTGTTTCAAAAGGACAAGCCCTTCGACCAGGGGATCCTTTTCGAAAATCTCGACCGCCTTTTTGGCGAGAAGAAAGCCGGGCATCACGTAAGGCACGAGGCCGAGACGCCGGCCATAAAGATCGCCGCAGCGCTCCGCCCCATCCTTCTGATCGGCAAGGGAAAGAACCGCGCTCGCATGGGTGTGGTCGATATAGGCGTGCGGCAGGAAGGCGTGGAGGAGGGTTTCGACCGAAGGGTTCGGGGCTTTGGGATCGATAAGGTTCGAACGCTGGATCGCGACCATCGCTTCATCGGCCAAACTGGAGCGCGCGCGCAACTTTTTGAGCGGGGCGAGGCGAACCGCGGGCAATCCTTCGGGCTCGATCGAGGCGAGGTCCGAACCGCTCCCTTTGACGCAGAGAATTTCGGCCCTCTCGCCTGAGAGATCCGCGACGACCGTCTTGAGCGAGGTATTGCCGCCGCCGTGAAGGACGAGCTTCGGCTCTTTTCCGAGGAGCCGGGAGCTGTAGACGCGCAGCGCGAGATCTTTGCCCACTCCCTTTGCCGCATACTGCGCCGCGATCCCTTCGGCCTCGCTTTCGGACCACAGGCTGCGCATAAAAGACCTCCCTCTATACCGCGCGGAAAGGCTATCAATGGCCAAGGCGAAGGCGCGAGGCAAGGGAGGCCGGGGCATGAAAAGCTTCAACCTGAAAACCGAGGCAGGGTTAGATGCCAAAAGGCATGTCGAACGCATCCTCGGCGCTTTCGGCGAAGGCGACGTTTCGGTTGCCTGTTGGGAGCCGGGGCAGATAAGCCCTTATCACTGCCACCCCAACGCGACCGAAATCTATTTCTGTTTCGAGGGCGGCGGCGAGATGCGCACGCCGCTAGAGGCGATCCCGGTTTCTCCCGGCTCTTTTGTCGTCCATCCGCGGGGCGAATTGCACGAATACCGCAACGGGGGTGAACGCACGCTCCTTTTCCGCGTGCGTTACGGCGCCGACATGTCGGTGCGCACAAAGGAATGGCCGAGCAACCCCGGCTGGCGCGCTTCGCCTCTCGATCGGGCCTATTTCGGCGAGGATTAGAGGGGTTCGACTTGCGCCTTCGAAGCCTTCCCGCGGCGCGGCTAGAACTCTGCGAGCGGGAAGCCGAGCACGGTCGTCCCGCCGGTGACGGCGGGAAGAAGGCCCGGCGCGGCGGCGAGAAAATGCTCCGCATAAAAGCGGGCGGTCAGTCTTTTGGCGGCGAGGAAGGCGCTTTCGCCGCCGTTCTCGCCTTCTCGCCTCTTCGCGGCAAGGGCCAGACGGGCAAGGCGCCAACCCGCGGCGACAACGCCGAAAAGTTCGAGATAGGGGCGCGAACCGGCCGCCGCCGAGGCTCCCTCGGCGCCGGCGAGATGGCGCGTCGCGCTTTCGAAAGCGGCG
>JAJYIC010000149.1 GCA_021790295.1 Pseudomonadota bacterium
AAAAACAGCCTCCTCGAAAGGCTCGAAGAGTGGAAAAGGGAGTGAAAAGAGAAGCCGCAACCGAGGCCGAGAAAAACCTCCGCCATCGCGAAAGGATGGCGAAGGTGAAAGCCGCCCGCGACCGCATGATGGAAGGAAAGACGGCGGAACGGGGTCTTCTCATCGTCCATACGGGCGCCGGCAAAGGGAAATCGACCGCCGCTTTCGGCCTCCTTTTGCGCGCTCTCGGCCACGGCATGCGCGCCGGCGTCGTGCAGTTCGTCAAAGGCGCCTGGTCGACCGGAGAGCGCAGCTTTCTCGAACGCTTTCCCGAACTCGTCACCTTTCGGGCCATGGGCGAAGGCTTTAGCTGGGAAACCCAGGACCGCGAGCGCGACATCCGCGCGGCGCGGGCGGCCTGGGAAGCGGCAAAGGCGATGATCGCCGATCCTTCCTATCGGCTCATCGTTCTCGACGAACTCTCTATCGTCCTGCGTTATGGAAATCTTCCGCTGGAGGAGGTGCTGGCGGCGCTCGAAGCGCGCCCGCCCGGGCTTCACCTCGTCGTCACCGGCCGCAACGCTCCGCCCCAACTCCTCGCCCTTGCCGATCTCGTCACCGAGATGAAGCTCGTCAAGCATCCCTTCCGGGAAGGCGTCAAGGCGCAAAAGGGGATCGAATTCTGATGGCGCGCGCCTTGATGATCCAGGGAACGGGCTCGGATGTCGGCAAGTCCCTGATCCTCGCAGGATTGTCGCGCGCATTCTCGCGCCGCGGGCTCAAGGTGTTTCCCTTCAAGCCCCAGAACATGTCGAACAACGCCGCCGTCACCAAGGAGGGCGGCGAGATCGGCCGCGCCCAGGCGTTGCAGGCGCGCGCCTGCCGCGTTCCGCCCGAAGCCGACATGAACCCGGTCCTTTTGAAACCGCAAGGGGAGGGAAGCGCGCAGGTCATCCTCGGCGGGCGCGTGTGGGGCACCGCTTCGGCGCGCGAATACCGCGCTCTCGCGCCTTCATTCCTGCCGTTTGTCCTCGCCGCTTTTGCCCGTCTTGCCGCGCGCGCCGATCTCGTTCTCGTCGAAGGGGCGGGAAGCGCCGCCGAGATCAACCTGCGCCAAGGCGACATCGCCAATATGGGTTTTGCCGAAGCGGCCGATCTTCCGGTCGTCCTTGTCGCCGACATCGAACGCGGCGGCGTCATCGCCCAAGTCGCCGGCACGGCGATCCTTCTTTCGCCCGGCGAAAGGGCGCGCGTCAAAGGCTATATCGTCAACAAATTCCGCGGCGATCCCGGCCTTTTCGAAGGAGGCCTCGCCGCTCTCGAAAGGCTGACAGGCCTCGAGGCCTTCGGCGTCGTTCCCTATTTCGAGAAGGCCCGTCTTCTCCCGGCCGAGGATTCGCTCGCTCTAACTTCCTTTGCGTCTCGCCCCCGCCGGCAGGACGCGCCCATCCTCGCCGCGGTGCCGATGCTCCCGCGCATCGCCAATTTCGACGATCTCGACCCTCTCGCCGCGGAAAGCGCGATCGAATGCGTTTTCGTCCCGCCCGGACGGCCTTTGCCGCGGCAGGCGCAGCTTGTCGTTCTCCCGGGCTCGAAGGCGACGATCGCCGATCTCGATTTTCTGCGCCAAGAGGGCTGGGACATAGACCTTCTCGCGCATCGCCGCCAAGGCGGGACCATTCTCGGGCTTTGCGGCGGCTTTCAGATGCTCGGGCAAAGGATCGCCGACCCTTTGGGCATGGAAGGCCCGGCGCGAAGCGTGCCGGGGCTCGATCTTCTCGAGGTCGACACGGTGCTCGGCGGGGAGAAGCTCTTGGGCGAAGTCCGCGGCGTCGACATCGCGACGGGAACGCCCGTCTCGGGTTACGGGATGCATCTCGGCAAGACCACGGGACCGGGGTCGGAACGGCCGATGCTGCGCCTCTCTTCGGGGCCGGACGGCGCCTGCAGCGCCGATGGCCGGGTCATGGGCACCTATCTGCACGGGATTTTTGCGAGCGATCCTTTCCGCCACGCTTTTATAGAGCGTCTCGGGGGAGAGGCGAGCGGGTGGTCCTGGGAAGGCGAAATCGAGACGATCCTCGACGCTTTCGCCGATCACCTCGAGGAGAACCTCGATCTCGACGGGCTTTTCGCCGCGTCTGGGAGCCTCTCTCAAAGCGCGAAGGGGAGATGAAGGAAAAGCCAGAAAAGGGCGACAAGGCCCGCTTCGAAGAAACAGGCGAGGCGATAAAGCCGGAGCGCCCGAGCGATGTCGGCGGCCGCGGCGCGCGCCGTTCCTTCGCCGAGCCAGGGGTCGGCGACAAAGAGCCCGTCATAACGGCGCGGCCCGGCAAGAGAAAGAGCGAGCGCTCCGGCCATCGCCGCTTCCGGCCAGCCGGCGTTCGGAGAGTGATGCTTTCCTGCGTCGCGAAACATGATCCGCAAGGCCGCGCGTCCAGAGGCGCCTTTGCTGAAGATCGCCGCGGCCGCCAGAAGAAGAGCACACAGGCGCGCCGGCACGAGATTGAGGAGATCGTCGAGGCGTGCCGCCGCAAAGCCAAAGCTCAGATAGCGCGGGGTTTTGTGCCCGATCATGCTGTCGAGCGTATTCGCCATCTTGTAGGCGAAAAGACCGGGGAGCCCGAGAAGAAGGGTGAAAACGACGGGGGCGACGACGCCGTCGCAGAGGTTCTCGGCGAGGCTTTCGATCGCCGCGCGCGCGACCCCATGGCGGTCGAGGCTCAAAGGATCGCGGCCGACGATGTGGCGCACCGCTTCGCGTCCGCTTTCGAGACCGCCTTCGCGCAAGGCCCTGCGCACCGCCTCGACATGGTCGAAAAGGCTCCTTTGCGCGAGGAGGCTGGCGATGGCAAAGGCTTCGACCGCGGCGCCGAGAAGGCTGCCGCGCAAAACCCATGCGAGCAGGACGCCAAGCGCCGCGGCGGCGCCGACGCAAAGGATGACCGTGACGAGACCGCGGATGCGCCGGGCGCTTTCGCTGCGGGTGTCGCGGTTGAGCCTTCGGTCGAAAAAGGCGACGGCGCGTCCGGCAAAAACGATAGGGTGCGGGATGCGGGTAAACGCCCTCTCGCCGAGAAAGGCGTCGAGCGCGAGCCCGGCGAGGAGCAGAAGGGCGCGGTCGTGACCGAGGGTGGCGATCATCGCCGGGGGAAAGCGGGATGAAAGAACGGGCGGTGCTGATTTGCGGGCATGGGAGCCGCGACCCCGAGGCGATCCGCGAATTCGAGGAATTCGCCGCGGCCTTGCGGGCACGCCTCGCCGATTACGAGGTCGCGAACGCCTATCTCGAATTTGCCCGCCCGGTCATCCGCGACGGTCTCCTTTCGCTTTATCGGCAGGGCGCCCGGCGCATCGTTGCGGTTCCGGGTATGCTCTTTGCGGCAAGCCACGTCAAAAACGACCTTCCTTCCGAGGTCAACAGCTTTGCCTTGGAGAAGCCCGATGTCGAGATCCGCCTTTTGCGCGACCTCGCGATCGACCCGAAGCTTTTGCGCGCCGCCGCCGAGCGCATCGGCGACACGGAAGGAGGCGGGCGCGGCCAAAGCCTCCTTCTCGTCGTCGGCCGCGGCACCAGCGATCCCGACGCCAATTCGAACATTGCCAAGCTGACGCGCATGCTGTGGGAGGGGATGGGGTTCGGCTGGGCCGAAACCGCCTTTAGCGGGCTTGCCCATCCGCGCGTCGCCGCGGCGCTGCGGCGCGCGGCTCGGCTCGGCTTTGCCCGCATCGTCGTCTTTCCCTATTTCCTTTTTACCGGCGTCCTCGTCAAACGCATCTACGCCGAAACCGATCGCGTCGCCGCGGAATTCCCCGAGATCGCCTTTGCGAAAGCGCCCTACCTCAAAGACCATCCGCTCGTCATCGACACTTTTGCCGAGCGCATCGCCGAAAGCGAAAGCGGCGATCCGGCGATGAACTGCCAGTTCTGCAAATACCGCGTGCAGATGATCGGTTACGAAAAAGACCTGCATGCGGTACAGGAGGCGCATCACCATCACGTGCGCGGCATCGGCACAAAGGGCGATCACGATCATTCCCCTAACGATCATTCCCTCGACGATTCCTCTTTCGGCTGATGTTCGACACCTTCCTGATGGTCGATTGGAGCGCGGCAAACCGTCCGCGGATTGGCCGCGACAGCATCTGGGTGTGCCGGCGCCGGCGCGAGGAGGAGCGGCTTTTCAACCCGTCGACGCGGCGGGAGGCAAAGACGCTTTTGCGCGAACTTCTGGAAGAGGCTTTCCGGGGCGGGGAAAGGGTTCTCGCCGGCTTCGATTTCCCGTTCGGCTACCCTTCGGGCCTTGCCGCCTTGCTCGCTCTCGAAGGGCCGCCATGGCGCGCGCTTTGGCAGAAGATCGCAAGCCTTCTGCACGAGGGCGCCCTCAACCAAAACAACCGTTTCGAGGTGGCGGCGGCGCTCAATAAGGCTCTCGCCGGGCAAGCCTTCCCTTTCTGGGGCTGCCCGGCAGGCAAAGAGGGACCCTGCTTGAAGCCCAAAAGCCACCGCGCCTATCGGCGCCTCGGGGTCGGCGAACGGCGTCTCATCGACGATTATCTGCCGTCCGCGCAACCATGCTGGAAACTTTTGGGCGCGGGTTCGGTCGGCGGCCAGGCCTTGACCGGGATTCCCCTCGTCAAGGCTTTGCGCGAGGATCCCCTTTGGGCTGAGAGCGCCGCCGTGTGGCCTTTCGAAACAGGGCTCGCCGCGCCGGGCCCAGAGGCGAGGGTGGTCTTTGCCGAGATCTATCCTTCCTTGTGGCCGCTCGCGCCCGATGCGGGAGAAATAAAGGATAGGGCGCAGGTTTCGGCCGCCGCCCGCCATTTTGGAGAATGCGACAAGGCGGGCGAACTCGCGCCTCTTTTTTCGGGCGACCCCGGGCTTTCGCCGCAACAGCGCCGGCCGGTCGAAAGCGAAGAAGGCTGGATCCTCGGCGTCACCCGGCGCCAAAGCCGCGCCGCTCGCGTCGCGATCCCTGCGTCCAGCTCGAACTATCTGCGCGACCCGGCCGAAATCACGCGCCGTTCTTTTGCCGCGATCCGCGCCGAAACCGATCTCGAAAGATTCCCCCCCGCCATCCGGGGGCTCGCCTTGCGTCTAGCGCACGCGGCGGGGGATGCGGGCATCCTTGCCGATCTCGCCTGGTCCGAAGGCGCGGCTGAGCGGGGCAGGAGCGCCCTTTTGGCCGGCGCGCCGATCCTCGTCGATAGCGAGATGGTCGCCGCGGGCATCGCGCGCACAAAGCTTCCGGCCGCAAACCCCGTCATCTGCACTCTCAACCGGCCCGAGACGCACAACGAAGCAGAAAGGCTCGGCACGACGCGTTCGGCGGCGGCGGTCGATTTGTGGCGCGAGCATCTCTTGGGTTCGATCGTCGCCATCGGCACGGCCCCGACCGCGCTTTTCCGCCTTCTCGAAGTGATCGCCGAAGGGGCCGGGAAACCGGCTCTCGTTCTCGGCTTTGCCGTCGGCTTTATCGGCGCTGCCGAAGGAAAGGCAGCGCTTATAGATCCGCGCCGCGGGCTTTCCTTTATTGCGCTCAAAGGACGGCGCGGCGGCAGCGCTTTTGCCGCCGCGGCTCTCAACGCTCTTCTCGAGAGGGCTTCGTGAGCTGGCTCGCGGTCGTCGGCATCGGCGAAGAGGGGCTCGAAGCGCTGTCGCCTGCGGGGCGCGCCTTGATCGAGGAGGCCGAATTCCTTTTCGGCGGCGCCCGTCATCTGGCGATGGTGCCGCAAAGCGCGACCGAACGCTGCCTTTGGGAGCGCCCTCTTTGCCGTTCGATCGAGCGCATCGCGCTTTATCGCGGCCGCCGCGTCGTCGTTCTCGCAAGCGGCAACCCTCTCTGGTTCGGGATCGGCGCCGCGCTTGCCCGGCGTTTCCCGCGCGAGGAAATGACGGTCCTGCCGCAACCGAGCGCCTTCAGCCTTGCCGCCGCGCGCCTTCTCTGGCCTCTCGAAGACTGCCTCCTCCTCTCGTTGCACGGGCGGCCTTTCGAGGAATTGCGGCTTCATCTCGCGCCGGGGCGCCGGCTTCTCATCCTTTCCGAAGGCGGGACGACGCCGAAAGAGGTGGCCCGGCTTTTGTGCGAACTCGGCTGGGGGGAAAGCAGGCTCGAGGTGTTCGCCCATTTGGGCGGAGCGCGGGAAACTTCGATCCGCGCCGAGGCGCGCGCCTTTGGGGAGCGTCTCGTTCCCGCTCTCAACCTCATCGCTCTCACCTGCAAGGGCGAGCCGGGCGCCCGTGCTTTGCCGCGGGTTTCGGGCCTGCCGGATGAGGCTTTCGAACATGACGGCCAGATCACGAAGCGCGAAGTTCGCGCGGCAACCCTTGCCGCCCTTCACCCTTTGCCCGGAGAAAGGCTTTGGGACCTGGGCGCCGGCTGCGGCTCGATCGCGATCGAATGGCTTCGCCTCGGCGAAGGGCGCAAGGCGATCGCCGTCGAACGAAACCGCGAACGCGCCGCGATGATCGCGCGCAACGCCGCCCG
>JAJYIC010000150.1 GCA_021790295.1 Pseudomonadota bacterium
CTTCTACCGGATCGAGGGCTCGCGCAATCCCGACACGGGCGGCGTCGGTCTCGGCCTCTCCGTCGCCCGCTCGATCGCCCGCGAGCACGGCGGCGACATCGTCCTCGCCAACCGCAAAGGCGGCGGCCTCAGCGCCCGGCTGGAATTGCCGCCTTCATCGGGCGAGAGGTCGTGACGCCGTTTGCCTCTCGATGTCGAGCAGGCGCTGCTCTACGCGCCCCTATGCTGAAGTTCAAGCAGCCGGCGCGCCCGGTTCTCTATCGCTTCACGCCATGCCAGCCGATCCAGCCAGCGCTGCGGTATCCCGCTTCGGCCCCACAGCGCGCCGGCGATCTGCCCGGTGACGGCAGCGACCGTATCGGCATCATCGGCGAGATTGGCTGCGAGCAGCACGGCTTCCGAAAACCCGCTCATCCGATCGATGCACCAGAGCGCGGCTTCGAGAGTGTGCACGACATAACCGCTCGAGCCGATCTCCTCCCGCTTCTTGCCACGCCAGGATCCGGCCGCCACCGCGGCGGTCGAAGGTTCGCTCGCGTCGCGCGGTCGCAGCACGCTTTGCTTGTCCCCTGTCGCGATCGCCTCGACGAGGATCTCGGCGAGGAGAGCGCATCCCTCCACCGCGGCGGGCGCGCCGTGGGTCGTGATGCCTTGTGCGCGCGCCGCCGAAATCGCTTGCTCCGGGTTATCCGCCCAGCGTAGCGCGACCGGCGCCAATCGCATGACGGAGCCGTTGCCGGCCGTCTCCGGATCGGTCGCGCCCGCGACCGGGTCTCCCGTTTCGATGAAGCGCTGCAGCGCCCGCCGCGTCGTAGCGCCGATGTCGAAGCATCGGCCGTTGTGCGAGTTCTCCCCCTCCCGCCACCAGCGGACGAACCGTTCCATGAGGTCTCGCTGATCGGGTTCGCCACAGGCGATCAAGCAGTCGGCGAGGCAAAGCGCCATGCTCGTATCGTCGGTCCACTCGCCCGGCCGGAGGCTAAACGGGCCGCCCCCGACTATGTCGGTGAGGGTTGCTCGGGCGTCACGGGTCGCGAACTCGAGCGTGGTGCCAAGGGCGTCACCGACAGCAAGGCCGAAAAGACAACCGAGCGCGCGATCAGTAGTCGGATCCTCAGTCATTCGAGCCTCTTCCGAATCCACGACCCGCCTGCAGCCGAGAACGTGCAGCTCCTGCTCGCGCGTTTCGATCGCGCCGGGACGGGCATGGCGGACGGCTTCGATCGCGCTCCGGGCGTCCATGCCGAGCTCCACGAGGAGGCGCGCCGCGATCATGCCGGCGCGGCCCAGTCCCCCGCGGCAATGGATTAGGATCGAGCTGCCACGCCGGAGTACTCTCCGCAATTGAGCCCCGGTTTTCCGCCACCGTGCCTCGAACTGGCCGTCCGGAACCCATGCGTCCCGGATCGGAAGATGGACCCACCTCATCTCGTGCCGTGCGACGGCCTCCGCGAGGAGCGCGACGTCGAGAAGGTCGAGTTCGTGGCGTTCGACGAGCGTGACGACGATCTCGGCTCCCCACTCGTGGATCACGGCGAGGTCGATATCCAGATCCCTGTCCCAGCCGCGGCCTGGGTCCTTTTTGCCCGGGCACAGCGTCAGCCCGATCCGGCCAGGCATATCGGGCGGCGAGACCGCCGCAATTCGCAGCGGGTCGGTAAGGCTGGTTTTCATATCCCTGTTGCTAAGGATTTTCGCGAGCGCACCGTACCAGCCGGTCCCGGCAGAGCGGAACGATCTCTGCGCCCCGCCATAAGGCTGTCGTGAAGAGCGAGACACGTCTCTCTCCTGCCATTCGTTCAGCCCGTTCGGACGACGCGCAGGGCTCGGGAATCCATCGCGACCACCCCGAATACTTAACCCGGCCAGCACGAGCGGCTAATGTGTCACCGCCGGACCTGCGACATCGTATCCGGCGTTTTGCTCCCAATTGGTTAGATGGCGCTTGGATTTCTCGGCCGAAGCTGCGTTCTAAACAACTGCGGCCCCGAAGGGGCCGCTCTCAACTGTATGATTTGCTTTGCTGATTTTGGAGCGGGCGAGGGGATTCGAACCCCCGACCCCAACCTTGGCAAGGTTGTGCTCTACCCCTGAGCTACACCCGCACCGCCCCGCCGCATCAACCGGCGCCAATCGAACCGCGATTTTAAGGACGCGCGGCCCTCCTTGACAAGAGCCTGCCCTTTCAAGGCCCGAGCCCAAGGCGCTCCAAAGCCGCCGGCAGATCGGCAAAACGGTCGAGAAGGGCGTCGGCGCCGAGCGCCTTCAGGCCGGATCCCCCGTAACCGTAACGCATCAGCAGAACCGGCATGGCCGCGGCGCGCGCCGCCCTCGCGTCGTTCGCGTTGTCGCCGACCATCGCCGCCCGCTCGGCTTTCCCGCCGAGAAGCGAAAGCACCCCCAAAAGATGGCGGGGGTCGGGCTTCTTTGCGGTAAAGCGGTCGCCGCCCGCGACCGCATCGAAAAGCCGATCGAGTTCCAGCTCGCGCAAAACGAGTTCGGCCGCGTGCTGCGGCTTGTTGGTGCACACCGCGGTGCGGTAACCGCGCCGCCGCAGCGTGACGAGCGTCTCGGCAACCGCGGGATAGGGGCGCGAAAGACAGGTCGGGCGCCGTTCGTAGATTTCGAGAAAGCGGGGCAAAAGAAAGCCCATTTCCGCAGGCTCGAGCGCGCTTGCCGCAAGCGCGCGCTCGACGAGAGCCGCCGCGCCGTCGCCGATCATGGCCATCACCTGCGCCCCCGTCAAAGGTGGCCGCCCGCGCTCTGCAAGCGCCTCGTTGAGCGCCGAGCGAAGATCGGGAAGCGTGTCGACGAGCGTGCCGTCAAGATCAAAGAGAAGAAGAAAGTCATCCATCCCGCAGGCCATAATGCAAATTGAAACAATCTTTGACTTGGCGATCTGAGAGCGCCGTGAGAGTGTAAGCAGGACGCCTTGCCGCCGATGAGCCGTTGTCGTCCTTATGAAAGCATCTCCTTTCGCCGCCGTCATCCTTGCCGCCGGAAACGGCACGCGGATGAACTCTTCCCTTCCGAAGGTCATGCACCCGCTCGCCGGGCAGCCGATGATCCTCCACCTTCTCGAAACCCTCAAAGCGCTCTCTCCCGCCCTCACCGTCGCCGTCATCGGGCCGGGGATGGAAAGGGTCGCCGCGGCTCTGGCGCCGATCGAATGCGTCGTGCAGGAGACCGCGCGCGGGACCGGCGACGCGCTGCGCCGGGCCGAAGCCGCTCTTGCGCCCGCTCTCGCGCAAAAAGGCGCCCTCGAAGACGTGCTCGTGCTGATGGGCGACGCCCCTCTCGTCGAGCCGGCCTCTCTCTCCCGCCTTCTCGCCGAAAGAGCGCGCGCGGCGATCGTCGTCGCCGCGATGAGGCCCGCCGATCCCGGCCCTTACGGCCGCCTCGTCCTGGCCGCCGACGGCACCATCGAACGCATCGTCGAAGCGCGCGACGCCGCCCCCGAAGAACGCGCGATCCCTCTCGTCAACGGCGGCGTCATGGCGCTTCCCGCGCGCCCTCTTTTCGCTCTTCTTGAAAAACTTCGTTGCGAGAACGCCAAAGGCGAATTCTATCTGACCGACATTGTCGCCATCGCCCGCCGCGAAGGCCTTTGCGCCCACGCCGTCGCGCTTCCCGCCGAAGAGCTTTTGGGGGTCAACACGCGCGCCGAACTCGCTGAAGCCGAAAGGGTGATGCAATCGCGCCTCAGAGCCCGGGCGATGGCTAAAGGGGCGACTCTGGTTGCGCCCGAAACCGTTTATTTCTCTTTCGACACCGTTCTCGAGCGGGACGCCGTGGTCGAGCCTTTTGTCGTCTTTGGCCCCGCGGTCAGGGTCGAGGAAGGGGCAAGGATCAACGCCTTTTCTTCGCTCTCCGCGGCGGTCATCGGCAAAGGCGCAAAAGTCGGGCCTTTTGCCCGTTTGCGCGGCGGCGTAGAGATCGAAGAGGCGGCCGAGATCGGTAATTTCGTCGAAGCCAAAGCCGCGCGCATCGGCAAAGGCGCCAAGGCAAAGCACCTTTCCTATCTCGGCGACAGCGAGATCGGCGAGCGCGCCAATATCGGTGCCGGCACCATCACCTGCAATTACGACGGCTTCGAAAAGCACCGGACGGTCATAGGCGAAGGCGCCTTTATCGGTTCGAACACCGCCCTCGTCGCTCCCCTTTCGGTCGGGGCGGGCGCTTATGTCGCGGCCGGAAGCACGCTGACCGAGGATGTCCCGGCAGACGCTCTCGCGATCGCCCGCGCGCCTCAGGTGGCAAAGCCGGGCCGGGCGGCAATGCTCCGGGCGCGCCGCGGAGGCAAAGGCTGATGTGCGGCATCATCGGCATCATCGCCAAGGGCGAGGTCGCGCCCGGGCTTCTCGAAGGGCTCAGACGGCTCGCCTATCGCGGTTACGATTCGGCGGGGATCGCAACCCTCCTCGATGGCCGCATCCTTTGCCGGCGTGCCGAAGGCAAGCTCGACAATCTCGAAGAGCGTCTTTTTCGCGAGCCTCTTTCGGGGGCGATCGGCATCGGCCACACGCGCTGGGCAACCCACGGCCTGCCGATCGAAAGAAATGCGCATCCGATCGCGACGGAAAGGGTTGCCGTCGTCCACAACGGCATCATCGAGAATTTCCAGGCCTTGCGCGCGGAGCTTCTAGACGCGGGTTACGCCTTCCGCACCGACACCGACACGGAGGCGGTGGCGATCCTCGCGACGCGTTTTCTCGACGAAGGGCTCTCTGCGCAACAGGCGGTCGAAAGGACGCTCCAGCGGCTCGAAGGCGCCTTTGCCCTCGCCTTTCTCTTTGCCGGGGAAAGCGATCTTTTGATCTGCGCGCGCCGCGGCAGCCCTCTCGCTATCGGCTACGGCGAAGGCGAGATGTTCATCGGCTCTGACGCCTTGGCTTTGGCGCCCCTTACGCGCCGCATCACCCATCTCGAAGAAGGCGACTGGGCAAGCGTGCGTTCTTCGGCGGTCGCGATCTTCGACCAGGAAGGCCGGGCCGTCACGCGCCCGATCGAGGAAACTTCGGCCTCGGGGGCTCTCATCGGCAAAGGCAATTACCGCCATTTCATGTTGAAGGAGATCTTCGAGCAGCCGGCCGTCATCGGCGACACGCTCGGGGCCTTTGTCAACCCGGCGAGCCGAAGCGTCGCCTTGCCTGAGCTTCCCTTTTCCCTCGCTTCGCTCGAACGCATCGCCCTCATCGCCTGCGGCACCTCCTTTCACGCCGCGCTCATCGCCAAATATTGGCTCGAACGGGTGGCGCGGGTTTCGGTCGAGGTCGATATCGCCTCCGAATTCCGTTACCGCTCCCCTTCGATGCCGAAAGGCGGAGCCGCGATCTTCATTTCGCAATCGGGGGAAACCGCCGACACGCTTGCGGCTTTGCGTTACGCAAAGATGAAAGGGCAAGACACGATCGCCGTCGTCAACCGCAGCGAAAGCGCGATCGCACGCGAGGCCGATGTGGTCTTGCCGATCCTCGCCGGGCCCGAGATCGGGGTCGCCTCGACCAAGGCCTTTACGACCGAGCTCGCGGTTCTCGCCTGTTTCACTCTGGCCCTCGCCCGCGCCAAAGGAGCGATCGACGGCGCGCGCGAGGCGGCATTCGCGGGCAGCCTCACCGAGGTCCCTTCGCGCGCGAGCGAGATCCTCAACGACGGCGGCAGGATCGAAGAGGTTGCCGCGGCGATCGCGGGAGCCCGCGACGTTCTCTATCTGGGGCGCGGAACCGCCTATCCTTTGGCTCTCGAAGGGGCTCTCAAATTGAAGGAGATCTCCTACATCCATGCCGAAGGTTACGCCGCGGGCGAGATGAAGCATGGTCCGATCGCTCTCATCGACGAGAGCGTTCCGGTCATCCTGATCGCCCCTCCCGGAGAGCTTTTCGAAAAAACCCTCGCCAACGCCGAAGAGGTTCTGGCGCGCGGCGGCCGTCTCGTCATGATCTCGGACGAGGAGGGCCTTTTGCGGCTTGGTTCGCGCCTTCATTTCGGTATACCGGTGCCGCGGTGCGACCCCTTTGTCGCCCCTCTTCTTTACGCCATCCCCGTCCAGCTTCTCGCCTATCACGTCGCGGTACTGAAAGGCACCGATGTCGACCAGCCCCGCAACCTCGCCAAAAGCGTGACGGTGGAATAGGGCGGGCTTGCCAAGATCAGCAGCCGAAAACCGTTCTCGGTACCTCACGCCGCCTGCGAGCTGACGGCGAGGCGGCGGCCGAGGGCGCGCATCGCGCGGTAGAGTTCCGCCTTGGCGGCGACGAGCGGAGCCAGAGCCACGACCGGTTGGCCTGCGCGCTGCGACGCAGGAGGAAGGCCCCAGCCCTCGGCCATGTAATTTGCAATCATGATTTCCAAGAGATCAGCCGCTTGCGCTAGCACCTCTTCGCGGGTTTCGCCTTGTGTGAGGCCAGCGCCGAAATCGGGAAGGGTCACGACAAAGCCGCCCTCCTCGGCCGGG
>JAJYIC010000151.1 GCA_021790295.1 Pseudomonadota bacterium
AAGGGGCTGGTCATCGACTTCGACGACCCGGCTGTCGAGATTGACGACCACCTTGCCGGTGCGAATCGCCGAGACGGAAAAGCCTTTCGAGCGCCTCACGATCGCCTGGATGCGGGCGATCAGTTCGCGGCCGTCGAAAGGCTTGGTCAGAAAGTCGTCGGCGCCGATGCCGAGGCCTTTGATCTTGTAATCGAGCTGGCCAAGTCCGGAAAGGATGAGGATCGGCGTCTTCACGCGCGCAGCGCGAAGGCGGCGCAAGACCTCGTAACCGTCGATATCGGGAAGAAGAAGATCAAGCACAATGATGTCGTAGTCATACAGCTTGCCGATTTCGAGCCCGTCCTCGCCGAGATCTGTCTTGTCGCAGACAAGACCTGCCTGGCGTAGAAGAAGTTCTATACTACGGGCGGTAGCGGCATCATCTTCGACGAGTAGCACGCGCATCGAACGCTCCACGATCGGCCGGCGTTTGCCCCGGCTGCGGCCGGGGCCCCCGCGAACAGCAGGGAGGCCGGCAATAGGGCGTTAACCATAAACGCATTAACGGGTTAACAAATCCTTATCGCTCCGTCGAGAGTCTTACGCCTGCGCCAAGCATTGCAGCAAAAAAGCCGCAGCAGAACGCCCTTCGCCGCAAGGGCCGATTAACCCGGCGTTAGGACGAGGGCTTGCATGATAGCCCCATGCGCGTCATCGAAACCTTGATCCGCTCTTCCCGTCGCCGGCTCGAAAACGAAAGGCGCCTGCTTGCCGGCCTCGTCGCTTTGAACGCCTGCCTTTGCGCCGACGCCGAACGCCTGAGCGAAGGAATTGCCGAAGAAGAAGGAGCCGGAGAAAGACGGGAAAGGCTGTTGCGTTCGATCGCCGAGGTCGAGGGGCAGATCCGCCGCGCGCGTTCCGCCGTCGGCGAAGCCTTTGCAGAACTCGAACGTCACGAGCTTGCGGCTTCAAGCCGAGCGCGGCGGGCGCAGCGGCTTCAGTCGCTTCCTCTTTCGGCAAGCCTGCCGTCGCGCTGACAGGGCCGCATCCCGGCCCTTTCGAAGGCTTGCGCGCTCGGCCCTTCCTCCACTTGCGATCGCCTTCTTTCTTTCGCCCGAAAGAGGAGGATAGTCTGGGCGCATCCTCAGCGATTGGGATCGCCCCGCCGATGAGCCTCCATCAGAAATCCTTCGCGCCCCATGCGGCCTGTCCTCTCGACGGGGTGCGGGTCGTCGATCTTTCGCGGCTTGTCTCGGGGAACATGGCAAGTCTCGTCCTCGCCGATTTCGGCGCCGAGGTTCTCAAGATCGAGGATCCGAAAAAGGGCGACCCTTTGCGCGCGTGGCAGACAAAGGGGGTGAGCGTCCACTGGAAGGTCTATGCGCGAAACAAGAAGAGCGTGGCGCTCGATCTGAGGGCGCCCCGAGGGCGCGAACTGTTTGCGGATCTTGCCGCGGGCGCCGCGGTCCTGATCGAGAATTTTCGCCCCGGCACGCTCGAAGCGATGGGGCTTGCGCCCGAGGTTCTCCATCGCCGAAACCCGGCTCTCGTCATTCTCAGGGTTTCGGGCTGGGGCCAGGACGGGCCTTACCGCGACCGTCCCGGGTTTGGCACTCTCGTCGAAAGCATGTCGGGGTTTGCGGCAAGGACGGGCTTTGGCGACCGCGAGCCGGTTCTGCCGCCGACCGCGCTTGCCGACATGGTCGCCGGGCTTTACGGGGCTTTTGCCGTCCTTCTGGCCTTGCGCGAGGTCGAGCTCGGCAAAGGCGCGGGGCAGGTGATCGATCTGCCTCTTCTCGACCCGCTGTTTTCCTTTATGGCGGCCGAGGCGCCGATCTACCGCTTGACGGGCAAGGTGCGCCCGCGCACCGGCGGGCGTTCGGAAACGACTTCCCCGCGCAATGTCTTCAAGACGAAGGACGGGCGTTATATCGGCATTTCGGCCTCGATGCAGGCGATGGCCGAGCGTCTATTCCGCGCAATCGGGCGCGCCGACATGATCGCCGACTCGCGTTTTGCCACCAATACCGAGCGCGTCAGGAACGTCGAAGCCTGCGAGGCGCCGATCGCCGCTTTTATCGCCGCGCGCAGCCTCGCCGAAAACATGGAAGTGTTCGAAAAGGCCGAGGTCACCGCCGCACCCGTCTACGACATCGATCAGTTCATGGCCGATCCTCATGTGATCGCCCGCGAGATCCTCTCCGAGGTTCCCGACGAGGAGATGGGCCTTCTGCCGATGCATGGGGTCGTCCCCGGTCTTTCGGCAACGCCGGGAAGGCTGCGCCGCCCCGCCCCACGCCTCGGCCAACACACCGCGGAAATCCTTTCGGCGGCGGGCCTTGCGCGGGAGGAAATGGCCTCTCTCGCGGGCGAAGGGATCATCGGCCTCGGCGAAGGAGAGGAAAGCGATGACTGAAAGCGGCCTTCCGGTCTGGCGTTCGCTTCTCTTCGTCCCGGTCACCAATCCGCGTTTTGTCGAAGGCGCCTCGAGGCGCGGCGCCGACGCGATCATCCTCGATCTCGAAGACAGCGTCGCCCCTTCCGAAAAGGAACGGGCGCGCGGCCTCGTGCCTGCCGCGGCGGCAAGAGTCGGGGAACAGGGCGCCGATGTCGTCGTGCGCATCAACCGCCCTTTGCGGCTGGCGCTGCGCGACATCGAGGCGGCGGTCGGGCCCGCCGTTGCGGCTCTTATTCTTCCCAAAAGCGAAAGCGCCGAACATATCCGCCTCCTTGCCGAGATCGTCGATGACGTCGAAAGAGAGCGCGCGATGGCGGCGGGAGTGACCCGCCTCATCGCTTCGGTCGAAAGCGCCGAAGCTCTATTCCGCATCGCCGAGATCGCCCGCGCCCATCCCCGCCTCGCGGCGATCAATCTCGGAGCGGAGGATTTCGCTCTTTCGGCCGGGATGCTGCCCGAGGCGGAAGGGCTTTTCATGCCCAAGCAGCTTTGCGTTTTCGCCGCGCGCGCCGCCGGCATCCTGCCTTTGGGGTTTATCGGCACGGTCGCCGATTTCAGCGATCTCGACGCCTTTCGCGAGACCATACGCCGCTCGCGCCGTTTGGGCTTCGAGGGCGCCTCGGTCATCCATCCGAGCCAAGTTGCGATCTTGAACGAAGAGTTCGGACCGCAAACGGAAGAACTCGATCGCGCCCGCCGGCTTCTCGAACGCGCCGCCGCGATCGCCGAGCGCGAGAAAAGGACGCGCGCGCTCGCGCGGCGCTAGCCAGGGAAGAGGAGCCTAATCTCGCGCCCAGGGCCGGTCGAGGAGCGCCTTCTGCGGCGGGGTCAATACCTGATAAAAGGCCTTGATCTCGGGCAGGAAGGAGTTGAGGCCGGCGAGCCGGGCCGACAACATGTCGCGCATCAGGTCGAGGCGATCGACGACGGTTTTGGCGCCCTTAGCCCCGAAACGGTTGCAAAGATCGACCTCCTTGCGATTGACGTCGCGGGCCGTCGCCGCCAATTTTTGCCAAAGCGGCCTTTGCTGCGCCGTCAGATCGAGTTTCGTGCCGACATAGGCAAGCAGCGCCGCGCGCCGTGCGAGCCGGTCTATGCAGGCCTCTTTCGGGTTTCCCCACCCCATCATCATCATGCGCCGCCTCTCCATCATGCCGCGCCAGGGGCCCGGCCCGGGCCCGTGCCTTATGCCGCGGCCCATCATTCCCTGCGGGCGGCCAGGCGCAGGCAGCGTCGGCGCGTTTTTCGCCGCAGGGGCGGGCGCCGTTTTCCCGCCTTGCTCACCGCTTTGGGCGAGAGCCAAGGGGACGATCGCAAGGGCGGCGAGGAAGGCGGTGGCATAAAGCGCAGGTTTCATGGCGGGACTCCCGAATAGGAGGATTGCGAGCCTTGCGGGTGGCCCGGGGTCGGGTCGCCCCCTCGCAGCCATATAACGAAAACCCCGCTCTTACGGTTCCGGCCGGGTGAGGGCGACGCTCGGGCGCGCATCGATGCGTCCGAGCCACTCGCTGAGCCGCGCCCGTTCGGCAAAGATCTCCCTGCCTTCGCCAACCCGTGCGAAAGAAGAAAGAAGAGGGAAGAGCATGCAATCGGCAAGGCTCATCTCGGAACCGGCGAGAAATGGCCCTTCGCCCATCAGACGCTCGATCTCGCCGAGGCAATGCCGCGCCATTTCCAGCGCCGCGGCGTTCGCTTCCTCGGCGAAATTCTTTGCCGGCAGCGGCGGCGAAATGCGGTTCCTAAGGATGCGGGCGCCGATCGCCGGATAGGCGTAAGCATCGTGGATGCCGATCATCTGGTTCATCCGCGACCATTCGTAAACATCTTCGGATTGCAGCGCGGGCCCGGAAAATCTTTCGTCGATGTAACGCAAGATCGCCTGCGTTTCGTAAAGGTTGAAGCCTTCGTGTTCGAAAGCCGGAACCTTGGCGAAAGGCTGGCGGGAAAGGTGAGGCTCTTCGCGCTCTCTGCCAAATTCCACCGGGACGAGGCGATGGACGACCCCCTTTTCGGCGAGGGCGAGACGCACGCTCCACACATAAGGGCTCGAGGCCGGACCGTAGACGATCGGGTGCGCCATTCTTTTCCTGCCGATTGCGAACGAATGTTTTCAGTCGAAGGTAAGCTCGGCCGTCCCGAGCCCCGAGATCGCGACCTCGACGCGCGCGCCCGCGGCCGGATAACGGATCGCGACGATGCTTCCGGTCATCACCACCATCCCCTGCCGCAAAGGCCGTCCTTCCTGGGCGAGCTTGTCGGCAAGCCAGGAAAGCGCGTTCAAAGGGTGGCCCATCACCGCTTCGCCAAAGCCGGCGCCCACCTCCTTGCCGTCGATGAGGAGCTTTCCTTCCACCTTTGCAAGGTCGAGTTCGCGCCAGGAGAGGACGGGTTTGCCGATGACCACCCCTCTGTTCCACGCGTTTCCGGCGACGATTGCCGGGGCGTCGAGGCGGCCATAATCATAACGCAAATCCTCGATCAGCTCGATTGCCGCCGCCGCGCTTTCGACGGCGTCGGCGAGAAAAGCCCTTGCGCCGCCATGCGCCAAGTCGGCGCCGAGAACGAGCGCGATCTCGGTCTCGACGCCGAGGCGGCAATAATCGCGGGCGTGGAGAACGGCTTTGCCGTGATGGACTTCGCTCTCGAAGATGGCGCCGTAACAGGGCTCGGTGATGCCGAGAAGCTTTTGCATGACGGGGGTCGTGAGCGCGATCTTGTAGCCGGCGATCCTGCCGCGCCCGCTTTTCTCTTCGAGTTCCTGGAATAGCGCGCGTATGCGATAGGCCTCGTCGAGATCGGCCGGGTAAAGCTCGGGCGGGAGAACGGACGTCTCTTTGCGGTCGCGGAAAAGAAGAAGGATGCCTTCGGCCTTTTGCCTCGGATCGAGAACGGTCATGGCTCCATCCGATCGTATAGGGAGATCGGCCCTTTGCCAGGGCGCCTGCGGAAATAATAGTTTCTTCGGGGGCCGCGCGCGAGCCTGAAAGAGGAGAGCGGCGCGATGCTGCGGGGGCTTGCGGCAGGAGGTTTGCGCGGCCTTTGCGCGAGGGCTCGCTTGCGGCCGCATTTGCCGGCCTTTGCGGGCGAGCGCCGCGCGAACGGCGAGAAAAGGGTGCGGCGGCGCTTCTTTCAGGTTAGAAGGCTCTATGAGGGGGCCGGCTCGCGGGCGCGGCAAAGAGAAAAAGGGCGCATGGAAACTCTGGTTCAGCCGGTTCTCGCCTTTATCGCGGCGCATGCGAACTGGGCCGTGCTCGTCGTCTTTCTCATCTCTTTCGGCGAGTCGTTCTTTCTCGTCGGCATCGCCTTTCCCGGCACCTCTCTTCTCGTCGCGGCGGGCGCCCTCGTCGCGGCCGGCACATTGCCGGCGTTGCCGATCCTCGCGGGGGCGGTCCTCGGAGTCGTTCTCGGCGACGGCATCTCCTATTGGCTCGGGCGCCGTTTCGGCCGGGGGATTGACCGCGTCTGGCCGTTCAGGGCGAACCCCAACCTGCTTCAAAACGGGGTCCGTTTTTTTTCCCGCCATGGCGGCAAAAGCGTCTTTATCGGCCGCTTTTTCGGACCCATGAGGGCGACGGTTCCGCTCGCCGCGGGGCTCTTGCGCATGCCCGCGGATCGGTTCTGGTTTGCGACCATCGCCTCGGCCGTGCTCTGGGCGCCGATGCTGCTTTATCTCGGCAACGCGCTGGCGCTCATCGGCGAGCGCTTTTTCGGTTCGCAAGCCCTTCTTCTCATCCTTTTTGCCGGGTTTGTTTTTGTCGCCGCTCTCGCCGGGCTTTGGGCTTTCCTGCGCCCGCGCCGCGAAGGCGGATGAAAAAGCCGCCCCGGAGACAAGGAACAGAAGCCCTTTCTTCCTCTTACGCCGACGCCAAAGGGTGCCCAGATTTGATTGAGCGCCAGATTTGATCAAGCGAAAGCGACAGGAGCGGCGGGAGCGCGCCATGGCCTCGTTTTTTTCGCCTTATGCGCACGGGTTCTTGCGCGTCGGCGCTTGCGT
>JAJYIC010000152.1 GCA_021790295.1 Pseudomonadota bacterium
TGACGGGAGACGGCGTCTATGCCGGCCTCTTCTGCTATCCCTCATTGCCGAGCATCGTCAAGGCGCCGGTCGCAGACCCCGAGCGTTCGCTCGAACTAGTGCGAGAGGTCGGCGCCGCCGACTGCATCGTCGCCACCGACATGGGGATGCTTCTCGAACCGACCGCGCTCGAAGCGATGCGGCTGATGGTGCGCCTTCTTCTCGCTTTCGATCTTTCCGCCGAAGAGATCGAGGCGATGCTCAAAAAGAACCCTGCCCATCTTCTCTCTCTCGACGCGCAGGGGGCGCAATGAAGAGCGAGCCGGGCGTGCTCACGCAAGAGGGGACAAGGGCGCCTTCGGCGGCCGCAGGGTCTCTCTTCAAGACCCCGCTTTACCGCGTTCTCGCGGTTCTTCTCGATTACCCCGGCCGCGACTTCAAGGAGATGCTGGCGGAGGCGAAAGCCTTTCTGGTTTCTCTAGAAGACGGGGACGCGCAATGCGCCGACGAAATCCGCGGCGCGGTCGAGTGGATGGAGAGGCAAAGCCTTCTCGAATTGCAGAGAGCCTATGTCGAGACTTTCGATTTGACGCCCGCGCATTCGCTCCATCTCACCGCGCAACTCCTCGGAGAAGAGGATCGGCGCCGCGGCGAAGCCTTGATCGGCCTTTTGCGCCATTACGCTGCGAGCGGAATGCGCCTCAAGGCGCATGAACTGCCGGATTATCTTCCGGCAATTCTCGAATACGCATCGACTCTCGACCATGCGGAGGCGGCGGATTTTCTCGCCGCGGCCGGAAAGGCGCTGCAATCGCTCCACACCCATCTCGAAGCCGCGAAGTCCCCTTATGCGGGACTGGTGCGCGCCGCACGCGCAGGGGCCTCGATCGCGCCCCGCCCCGCGCCGGCGCCAAGGGGATAGCCATGAACCTCATGCTTTTCGGCGTCTATCCTTACCTTGCCGGGACCGTCTTTCTCGTCGGTTCGCTTTTGCGTTACGAGCGCGAACAGGATGGCTGGGGCGCCTTTTCGACCCAGCTTTTGGGCTCCCGCCGCACCATGCTGTGGGCGAGCAACCTGTGGCACGCCGGCGTGCTCCTCGTCCTCACCGGGCATTTTGTCGGCATGCTGACGCCGTTTTTCGACATCATCGGCGTTCCCCCTCTGACCCATCAATGGATCGCGTTCAGCTCGGGAACGGCCGCCGGAACGATCGCCATGATCGGCGGTGTCATGCTTCTCTTCCGCCGTTTCTTCAACTCGCGGGTGCGCGCGGCGAGCCGGTTCAGCGACTTTTTCATCCTCTTCTGGCTTCTGCTCACCCTCGGCCTCGGCCTTGCCACGCAGGCTCTGACCGTCCGCGACCTGCTCCAAGGAAGCGTCGGCTATATGACGATTTTCGAGGCCTATCTCCAAGGCTTGGCGGTTTTGCATCCGGACCCCTCGGTCCTCGCATCCGTGCCTCTCATCTACAAGCTTCATATGCTGTTCGGGATGACCGTTTTCCTCTTGTTTCCCTTTACGCGGCTCGTGCACATCTGGACGGTGCCGCTCAATTATCTGGTGCGGCGCTATCAGATCGTCCGGGCGCGGCGCACGGCCTAGGAGGCTATGGGAGTGCGGTTTGCAGGCCCGGTAAAATGGCAAACGCGGCCTCTCACCCTAAGAAGATGATGCGCGCATGATCGCGATCATTTTGGCCACGCCTTGCAGCTCTTACCATTGCCGGTTGCAGAGGCCGGCGGATCGCGCCCGGTTTCGCAAGAATGCGGCGCGAACGGATCGCAAAACGCCAGCTGCGCACCGGTACCGCGCCGCAGCGCAGGAAGTGCGGGAAACCGCACTCAGCCGATGACATCGGGCCGATCGCAGAGCGCCGTGCGGCGTTAAAGGGAAGGGGGGCATCATGTCGGAGCAAAGGAGCGTTTCCGGCGAGAGCCAAAGGAGCGTCCTTGCCCGTCTTCATCTCCGCGGCACCCCGCGCGAAGGGCTTCTCGCGGGCACCTGGGGATTTTTCATCGGCTTTGCCGCGGTGGCGCTGTACGGGCCGGCGGCGCACAGCTTCCAGGTTTCGATGCATCTGTCTCCGGCGCTCGTCGGACTTCTCGTCGCCGCTCCGCAACTCACCGGATCGCTGTTGCGCATTCCCTTTGGCGCGTGGGTCGACAAATCGGGCGGGCGCCTGCCGATGCTGACGCTTTTCGGCGCGTCGATCGTCGGCATGTGGGGGTTGGTGTTCATCCTCGTCACGGCGCCTTCCGCCGGAGCGGCCATCTATCCTCTGGTGGTCCTGTTCGGTTTTCTCAGCGGCTGCAGCGTCGCCAGTTTTTCGGTCGGGATACCGCAGGTCTCCTATTGGTTTCCGCGCGACCGGCAAGGCACGGTGCTCGGTACCTATGGGGGGGTGGGCAATCTCGCGCCGGGTCTCTTTACATTCGCTTTGCCTTTCGCCATCGGCGCGCTCGGGCTTCCGGGCTCCTATCTCGCCTGGCTCGCGTTTCTTCTGATCGGCAGCGTGGTCTATCTGCGCATCGCCGTCGATGCGCCCTATTTCCAGTTGCGCGCGCGCGGGGAGAGCGAGGAAAAGGCGCAGGAGCTGGCCGCAGAGACCGGGCAGGAACTCTTTCCCGCGGGTTCCGCCTGGGGCGCTCTCTTGCTGGCGGCGGACGAGCCGCGGACCTGGGGTCTTGTCTTCCTTTATTTCGTTTCCTTTGGCGGCTTTCTTGCCTTGACCGCCTGGTTCCCGACCTACTGGATCAACCTCCACCAATTCGGCCCTGAAGCGGCGGGCGTTCTCGGCGGCGTTGGGTTTTCGATCCTCGCGGCCCTCGCGCGGGTCGCCGGCGGCCCGATCTCCGAACGTGCGGGCGGCGAAAGGCTGGCCCTCGCGGCCTTTGCCCTGGTGGTCGCCGGAGCGGCGGTTCTGACCACAGTCGCGAGTTTCGCGGCCGATCTTGCGGGGGAATTGGTGATCGCCCTCGGTATGGGCCTCGCCAATGCCGCGGTCTTCAAGATGGTGCCGAAATACGTTCCCCATGCCGTGGGCGGCGCTTCCGGTCTCATCGGAGGGTTTGGCGCCTTTGGTGGATTTGCCATCCCGCCGGTTCTCGGCCTTTTCGCCGCAGCCCTCGGCGCGCGCGGTTACGCCGGCGGCTTCTTTGTCTATGTCGTTCTCGGCGTGACGGCGGCCGGGGTTGCAGGGGCCTTTGCGCGCGCGGCCTCCCGCATGCGGGCGTAGCGCAGTGCGCCCTTTGGAAAGCGCCGAACTGATACCTCTCATGGGGGCGCCCCGGGACCCCCTCGAGAGCGCGATCGAGAATTTGCATCCCGCCTATTTCGCCCTCGTCATGGCCACGGGCATCGTTTCGATCGCGGCCAAGATCGAAGGGCTTTCCGGAATCGCCCTCGCACTCTTTATCGGCAACATCGCCGCCTTTCTCGGGCTTTGGGTCATCATGGCCGTGCGCGCGATCCGTTTTCCGCGATCCTTTCTTAGGGACATCGCCGACCATTCGCGCGGCCCCGGGTTTTTTACCTGGGTGGCGGGAAGCGGCGTCCTCGGCTCGCAATTCATCCTCATCGTCGATTCCCCCGCGCTCGCTTTCGCCCTCTGGGTTCTGACTCTCGTTCTCTGGCTCCTTGTCACTTACGGGGTTTTTACCGCTCTTTCGACAAGGCAGTCGAAGCCCCCTCTCGAAGAGGGAATCAACGGCGGCTGGCTCGTCGCCATCGTCGCGACGCAATCGGTTTCGATCCTCAGCACCCTGGTCGCGCCCTCGCTTGCGGAAGGAAAGGAAGAGGTCCTGTTCCTCGCTCTGAGCGGCTGGCTTTTCGGCGGCATGCTTTACATCTGGATCATCTCGCTCATCTTTTACCGCTACACCTTTCTCAAATTTACGCCGACGGACCTTTCGCCCCCTTATTGGATCAACATGGGGGCAATGGCGATATCGACCCTTTCGGGCGCCGTGCTTCTCGCAAGCGCGCATTCTTCTCCTTTGCTCGAAAAATTTGCGCCGTTTATGAGAGGGTTGACGCTCCTCTTTTGGGCGACCGGCTCGTGGTGGATTCCTCTTCTCCTGATCCTCGGGGTTTGGCGTTACCTCGTCAGGCGCTTCCCTTTTGCCTATGATCCCCTTTATTGGGGGATGGTCTTTCCTCTCGGCATGTATACGGTGTGCACCGAGAAGCTGGCAGTCGTGATGCGGTTGCCGTTTTTGCTGATCATTCCGCGATTTTTCGTCTATATCGCCTTGTTCGCCTGGGGCGCCACGGCTCTCGGCTGGGTGATCGGGGCCCTCGGTCCCGTCTTGGCGCGCGTTCTCGGGCTGAGGGGGTTTTCCGCCTCGAAAGCGCGCTGAGAGAGCGCCCTTTTCGCGTCATGCCGGCGGCTTTGGCCCGCTGGCGGCGCGGCCTTGCTTTCTTCTCATCGGGACCTCCCCGCCGCGCCAAAAAGGCGCGAGGAGCCGCCCTGCCGGGATCTGTCGCATTTTTTTCTCGACCGCGCTCGCTCGGCCCTGCAAAAAGGAGGAAAGGGAGCGCGATCGGCGGCAATGAACCCCGGACTTCTTTTCGAAAACTTCGCCCAGGTTCTCCTCGCTGGGCTTCTCGTCGGCGCGATTTACGGGCTGATGTGCGTCGGGCTCGGCCTCATTTTCGGGGTGATGAGGGTCATCAACTTCGCCCAAGGCGATTTCCTGATGCTGGGGATGTATTTCACCTTTTATGTGGTGAGCGTTTTCGGCGTCTTTGCCTTTCTCGGGGCGGAGGCGGCGCCGATCGCGGGCGCGCTTTCAGCCGGGCCGGTCCTTTTCGCCGGCGGCTGGCTTTTGCACCGATTATTGATCGCCCGCGTCACGGGAACCCGCGCCGCCGTGTACGAGGCGGGCCAGGCGCAGCTCATCCTCACCCTCGGCGTTGCCCTCATCCTCGAAAACGGCGGTCTTATCGTTTTCGGTTCGACCCCCGAGGCGGTCCACACGCCGCTTTCCTGGAGCGCCTGGGTGATCCCTTTTTTCGGCGGCGCCTCGCACGTCCTCTTCCTCAACAAAGCGCGCGCTCTCGCCTGCCTCGTCTCGATCCTGATCGGCGCCGGCCTTTACTGGTTTATCGGCCGAACCCGCCTCGGCAAGGCTTTGCGCGCCGCCGCCGACAACCCCGAAGCCGCGCTTTACATGGGCATCGACGTCGACCGCGCCCACGGGATCGCCTTTGGCATCGGCACCGGCATCACCGCGGTCGCCGGCGGTCTCGTCGCCACCTACTATCCCTTCCAGCCCTACGTCGGTTTCGATTTTGTCATCATCATGTATGCGGGCGTCGTCCTCGGCGGGATGGGGAGCATTCTCGGCGCTTTCTGGGGCGGGGTGACGATCGGGCTCGTGCAGCAGTTGGCAACCCTCGTCCTCCCCTTCCAGCTTCAGAATGCGGCGATTTTCGTCGTCTTCCT
Organism: Pseudomonadota bacterium; assembly: GCA_021790295.1. GTDB lineage: Bacteria > Pseudomonadota > Alphaproteobacteria > ATCC43930 > CGMCC-115725 > AP-15. The sequence goes on from JAJYIC010000152.1 coordinate 5,429, forward strand.
CCTGATCGTCCAATTGCGCCCTCAGGGCCTTTTCGGACGCAGCGTCGAGAGGGTGTGAGGGGCCGTGGCCAAAAAGCGCGGCGTTCTCCTCCCGCTCGCCGCGATTGCCGCGCTCGCCACGCTTTGGCTTCTTCTCGGCATGATGGTCGGCAACCCTTATTACCAGCTGATGCTGACCCTGGTGCCGATCTGGGCGGTGATGGGTCTTTCCTGGAACCTTTTGTCCGGCTACACGGGGCTCGTTTCTTTCGGCCACGCTTCGTTTTTCGGCCTCGGCGCTTATACCGTGACGCTCGGCCTCGTGCTTTTCAATCTGACCCCGTGGTTCGGCATCCCTCTCGGCATGGTCGTCGGCGCGCTTGCCGGCGCGGCCATCGGGTATCCGACCTTTCGCCTGCGCGGGCATTATTTCGCTCTCGCCATGCTCGCCTACCCTCTGGCGCTTCTTTACGTATTCGAGTGGCTCGGCTACCAGGAGGTGGCTTTGCCGATGAAACGCGCGGCGCCGGTCTGGTTTATGCAATTCCGGGATTATCGCGTTTATATCGCGATCGCGGTCGGCATGCTGGTTCTGGCGCTCATCGCCTCGCTCGCGGTCGAGCGCACGCGTTTCGGCAACTCCCTTCTCGCCATCAAACAGAACGAAGGGGCGGCCGAGGCTGCGGGCATCGACACGCTTTACTGGAAGATGCTGGCGATCGTTCTTTCCGGGGCGCTTGCCGCCGCCGCGGGAGGGCTTTACGCGGTTGTTCTCCTCGTCGTCACGCCGGACAGCGTTTTCGGGGTTTTGACTTCGGCCGAGGCTTTGATCGTCGCTCTTTTCGGCGGCGTCGCGACACTGTGGGGGCCGGTGATCGGCGCCGCGGTTCTCGTACCTCTCTCCGAAACCTTGGAGGCCCAACTCGGCAACATCCTTCCCGGCATCCAGGGGGTGGTTTACGGGCTCGCCATCATTCTCGTCGTCCTTCTCGCGCCGGAGGGGATTTATTGGCGCATCAAGG